>CAYJIU010000060.1:0-12630 GCA_964370305.1 uncultured Desulfovibrionaceae bacterium | reverse complement strand
ACCAAGTCATAAAAAACTTCCAAAACAGCTAACCCCCACCGGTATACCGGTGGGGTCACAGTTTGATGACAAACCCCACTTCGTGGGTTTTGCGCCGCTATTGTCAGCAAAGCTGCCAAGCGGAAAGGCACGAAAATCAATCGCTTTACGGCGCAAGTAAATTGCGCCTGCTCTTGATTTATCGGTCGTGCTAACTTTGTCAGCACTCTCTAACCCCCACCGGTATACCGGTGGGGGTTAGCTGTTCAGGAAGGAATTTTGCGAAAATTATTTATCTTTTGTAATTTAATACTCTGCACAATCCATTGTTTTGTTAAATTGTATCATGTTGTAAACCACGGTTATTATGTTGGAGCATTAGCGGAATACTTGTTTTATCATGGGGATCATATTCAAACATTACCGCTGTGCCAAAACATGAAAAGTACTTACTACCATCAGGATGAAAAGCCACATTTTCTGTATAACCCACGATGGCTTGAGCACCCTTAGTAATGGCTCGCGTAGCCATGCCAAAAAACGCTTCTTCTGAATCATAGCCACGGCAACACACAAGACCCAAAACCTTCATAATGTTACGACCTTCAATTTTATCCGTCGTTACTACAGGAAAACGTCCTGAGAGAAAAAATTCTTTAGCCTTCTCACTGGCAGCACTTTGTGCTGGACGCTTCTCTATCTTACTTTTCTTCTTTTTTCCATTATCACCGAGCAAAAAAAGCATGGCAACCTCCTTAGTATTGCACTTGACAATGCAAGAAGGTTGCCAAAACTATTTTTTACTTTGATTACAGTAGAATATAACTATCAATTCAAATCAAGTCAGTCTTTTGACGAAAAGGCTACGATTTTTTGCTAATGCTAACCTTGGCCGGACGCAATAGTCTATCCTTAAGTTTATAACCACGTTGCATGAGCGAGCTTACAAGTCCTTCATCCATATCATCTCGTACTTCAAAGGCAATACCCTCATGCAATTCAGGTGTAAAAACTTCACCCACATTGCCAATGGGCTCAAGCCCGTGCGTTTTAATGGCTTCTAAAAGTAGCTTGCGAGTCATCTCAACACCCATTAAAATATCCTTGCAAGCCTCATCACTCCCACCATATTGCAGGGCTAAATCAAGATTATCAAGACTTGGTAATAAGTCAGCAAGCACACGTTCAGCAGCGTAAGCCAGCTGTTCTTCATGCTCACGCGCAAGGCGTTTTTTAAAGTTTTCCATCTCAGCCAAAGCACGAAGGCGCAATCCTTCTGCCTCTGCCTTTTGTGGACACGAAGGACAAACATGCTCAAAACAAAGTTCATTTAGGTTCTCAGGTGGGGCTGGGGGAACAATGTCGCCAATGCCCACATCTATAAAATCTAGTGATAAGTCCGTCAAATCTTCATCAATTTCTTGGTTAGCTGCTTTTTTATATTTATCGTGCGGGTCATTATGTGACATGTAATACTCCTTAATCTTGTCCTACTTTTAAGTATCGTATGCCCACCTGTCAAGACTTTGAACACACTTTGTTACACACAAAGCAGATTATTCTAATTTGAAATGCATCTTTCCCCCGTTAAATTGTGCAAAGTAGTCTTAAAAAATATATAAAATCACCTTATTTTACTAGGAATTATCTTGCCTTAGTGTGCAAATTTTTATATAATTGGTTTATTGTATATGGGGATTGTTTTAATTTTATGTTAAACAACCACAACTTACAACAAAAACATAAAAGCACACAACTGTATGTTGGTGGGAATTGTCATGAAAAATAACCGTCTTTTTATATTCTTAAAGACACAGCTAAAACGCGCATCTTCCACAGGCTATCTTTTTTCTGCAAGTTTGCCACAGCTTTGGTCGCCCACTTCAAAGCCTACCTTTGCCATGGCCGAAATATTTGCCATAATCCTTGTGGTAGTTTTTGTCTTACTGTTTATCATCTCAAGGATAAGAAAGAACGCCCCCAATGAACTAATGATGGAGCTTGACGACGCTGAGTTTATTAATTCAATCTTGTTAAGAGTAGCAGAAACCCAAACTCGCCTTGACATTATCTGCACGCGCCAAGGCCTTGAGCATAGACATTTGCAAGGATACTGTCGCATATCTGATAATCATTTCAATCAAAATTCACCTAGCTATGACCCTGACCAAACCTCTAATATTATAATGGATATTCATGCTGGAGGCATAGTCACCGGTTGGGATGATGCACCTGTTGATATTTATTTCCAGCTCAGCCAAAATGACCAATGTACACTTTATCACTTCGCCTCGTTTGTATCTAAAATACGCAAAAAAGGGCCGCGTACTATACTTGAAATCATTAGACCAAGTATATTGAGCGATTCAAAAGCCAAAGAAACTGTACAAATTGAACCACCACATGATATGATTGCCCTTGCTTCTGCTTGGTTTTATAATACAAGTACACCCGTGCTACCTCGTAGCATTTCTAAGCTTGGTAAAAGTCATGCTATGTTTCGCCCTACAGGCAATAGTGATTTTCGAGTTATCAGCATCTCTGCCAGTGGCATACGCTTGCGCTTCTTGCGAGACGTACTGGAAGACTTAGAAAAACCCTTGAAAAAAGGGCATCAAATATGCCTACTTCTTGCCATTAATACAGGGGATGAAAAAGACGAAAGAATGTTACTTTGGGTCAAGGGATCATGTGCAGGATTTGCACCTTGCCTTGACAATGACTGCCTTGATGCTATTTTTTCGTTCACCCATTGGCAACAAATCCGTGCAAAGAGTGACGAAATAAAGTGGTACCCAGCTACAGATACAGATAGAGTCCCCCCCCTCATGCACTGGATTATGCACGCGGAGAAACATCAAGATACAACCTGCAACAAGATTGATTAATTAAATAATTCATACTTTTTTTGGGAGAATATATGCCTTTGCGCTTAACCATCATTGGCGGCGGCCCCGGTGCCAATGCTGCCGCTTTTGCCGCAGCACGTGCCGGCATGAATGTAACTATTGTAGAAAAATCATACATTGGTGGCACTTGCCTCAATTATGGTTGCATCCCCACAAAGACCATCAAGGCTTCAGCCGATGCCTTTGAACTGGCAAAACGCTTGCCAGATTTTGGCATTTCCTTGGACTGTACCCCCAGCGTAAACATGGCAAAAATAATGGAGCGCAAAAATAATGTTTTGCGTATTTTACGTGGCGGGCTTGAAAAAACATGCGCAAAGTTAAAAATTACTGTGCTTAAAGGACATGGACAAATTATACCACCACGCTCAGTGCGTATTCATGACGAACAAGGCAATACCCAAGATATTGAGAGCGATTTCATACTCATTGCCACAGGCTCAGGCATCTTAGAGCTACCCAACCTAAAATTCGACCACAAATATATATTAAATAGCGATGACGCCCTTGAGCTTACCAACGTGCCACCAAGGCTTTGCATTGTAGGCGGTGGGGTTATTGGTTGTGAAATGGCCTTTATATTCCGCAGCTTAGGCTCTGAAGTCACCTTAGTTGAGGGTCTTGAGCGTCTACTACCCATACCATCCATTGACGTAGATATTAGTAAATTTCTCCAAAAAGAAATGAAAAAACAAGGTATAGCATGCAAGCTTGCCAGCACCATTACTGACGTAAACATCAAAAATGATAAAGTTTTTGCAAAATTTGGCCCTTCACCATTTGTGCAAAACCAAACCCCAGCCAAAGAAGCAGAAATTGAAGTTGACGCCGTTCTCGTAACCGTAGGCCGCACCCCGCAAACTGAGGGGCTAGGGCTTGAAGAAGCAAAAGTAAAAACAGACAAACGGGGCTGGATTGAAGTTGATGAGGTGATGCAAACCTCTGCCGCAAATATTTATGCCATAGGCGACGTGCTTGGCCCAGCCAAGGTCATGCTCGCCCACGTGGCCGCGGCGGAAGGTGTTTGTGCAGTGGAAAACATGCTGGCAGAACCCAAGGGTGATATATCTAGACCCATGGATTATATAACTATTCCTTCGGCAATTTTTACTTCTCCAGAAGTGGGATGTGTAGGATATAGCGAAGCAAGTGCCCTAGAAAATGGTGAAGATGTATTTTGCCCGACCATACAAATGCGTGAGCTTGGTAAGGCTCATGCCATGGGTGAGTTAGCCGGATTTTGCAAACTCGTCATAAGAAAAGATGACCATAAAATTCTTGGTGCCCATATTGCCGGAGCCCATGCCACAGACCTCATTGCAGAGCTTACACTAGCTATACAAATGGGTGCAAGGATTGAAGATATTGCTAACACCATCCACGCCCACCCTACCCTAGCTGAAGGCGTTTTTGAGGCTGCCCTGCTAGGGCTTGAAAGCTAAAAAACTACGGGCAAATAATATTTATGGCATGAGCAAGGCTGGTAACACATTGCCAGTCTTGCTCATAACAGTTTGTACTAACTAATAAAGTCTTACAACCTGCGGCCTGCCCTGCCTGCACATCACTCAATTTATCCCCAATCATCCACGAGCGCGCAAGGTCAATATTATGCTCATGCGCCGCATTTAAAATCATTTCTGGCAGTGGTTTGCGGCAATTACATGGGCCTGTAATATCTGGATGGTGTGGGCAATAATAAAAAATAAGCTCGCAGTCCAAGGGCTTAAGTTGCTCATTTACCCAATTATGTAATGTTATTATTGCTTCATCATCATAAAATCCGCGCGCAACGCCCGATTGATTACTCACTACAATGAGCACATATCCAGCGCGCTTAAATTCCACTAAGGCATCCTTTGCCCCTGCAAGCCACTGCCATTCCTCAATTTTATGCACATATCCTGTATCCACATTTAATGTACCATCACGATCCAAAAATATGGCTGGGCGCGATTCAACTTTTGCAAGCTTCATAAAAACACCATTAGTCAATATTTGTCATTTCAAATATTTGCATATCCTGAACATGCCCATCAATGGCTTTGGCTACATTGGCCAAATTATCATTTTGCATATGCTTTTGCCATAGCTCACGGCTTGCCCATTCCTCATAAAATATAAAAATTGCCGGATTATCATTATCTTGGCTTAATTTATATGCTATGCACCCTTCCTCCAAAAGCGTAGGATGGATAAGTTTTTGCAATTCATTTTTCACAATATTTATACTTTCATCCTTGGCAATGGCTTTGGCAACAATAATTAAACTCTTCATCTTAGCTCCTTTTTATACTTTCTTCTTGTATCCAGCGCGCAAAATCTGGAGCAGCATCAGCTACAGGCAAGGCCACAATACATGGATTAATATAACTATGCCTTGTCATAATAGCATCGCGTAAAGCATCAAAATTATCCTTAGCAGTCTTAAAAATACACACACACTCCATAGCACTTTCCAGCTTACCTTGCCAGTGATACATGGAGTGAACCTCCGGAAATATATTCACACCTGCTGCCAAGTGTTGTTCCAAAATAAATGAGGCAATATTTTTTGCCTCATCTATGGATGGTGTTGTAATATAAACAAAAATCATACTCACCCCAGTAACTCACACAAAAGTAGCACGTAGGGCCGCAAGGCCGTGCAAAAAACAAGACTTACATCTTACCATAATAATTAAAAAATAAGCAAATTTCAAATTAGAATCACGCAAAAAAAAGTCTTTATAATAATCACTAGTTGCGCATTTTATGGGCATATGACATACAAAGCCCATGAGCATACTACAAAAAAGAGCGGCACTTGTCCAAGAGGCACTTGCAAAAAAATACCCCACCCCCGAAACCCATCTCATAGCCTCATCCCCATGGCAGCTTTTAGTTGCGGTCATCCTATCTGCCCAGTGCACCGATGCGCGGGTAAACATGGTCACCCCAAAGCTTTTTGCCCGCTGGCCCGATGCGCAAAGCCTAGCCACGGCCGAGCTTGCACAAGTAGAAGAGGTCATTCGCTCAACGGGTTTTTTTCGACATAAGGCCAAAAATATTATTGCCTCAGCTAAGCGCGTAAGCGAAGACTTTAACGGGCAAGTACCTCGTACTTTAGATGAGCTAATCACTCTAGCCGGCGTTGCCAGAAAAACCGCCAATGTAGTTTTATGGAGTTCCTTTGGCATCAATGAAGGTATTGCCATTGATACCCATGTGGGGCGCATTGCCTACCGCCTTGGGCTTACTAAAAGCACCAATGTCTTGCAGGTAGAAAAGGATCTTATGGCCATTTTCCCGCGTGATCAATGGGGTTTACTTAATCACCGCTTAGTGTGGTTTGGACGGCATGTATGTGATGCCAAAAAACCACTCTGTACACAATGTGAGATGCAAGAATTTTGCCCCAAGAAACCCTGGAAATCAGTAAAAAAGAAATGATTTCAACCTCTAACACCATGCCAAAATGACGATATAATATCTAGTTGAAATTCTTTTTAACAATGAGTATTATTAAAAGTTCGTGACTGAGTGTAAATTATGCTTCAAAATAATTTGCTTTTACAATATATATTTTCGCTATGAGGAACATTATGCAATTTACAAAAATGCATGGCTGCGGCAACGACTATGTTTATATTGACGCCCGTACTCTAACCATTGATGACATACCAAGCCTTGCCATTAAAGTTAGTGATAGACACAAAGGCGTTGGCTCTGACGGGCTTGTTCTCATCCTACCTTCAAATCAAGCTCATGTACGCATGCGCATGTTTAATAGTGATGGCAGTGAGGCCCAGATGTGCGGCAATGCCATTCGTTGTGTGGGCAAATACGCCTATGAGCACGGTATAGTTGATAAAGCTGAACTGGATGTAGAAACCAAGGCTGGTATAAAGCACATTGACCTACATATAAAGGACAATCTTGTACATTCTGCCACGGTGGATATGGGGGCTGCCATCTGGACGCCAAAAGATATTCCGGTAATACACGAAGGTTCACTAGCTCTTGAAATACCTGTACAAGCCTTGGGCAAGACCTATAGCGTATCTTGCGTTTCCATGGGCAATCCTCATGCAGTAATCATGGGTGAAAATCTTGATAATTTGCCCATTACCCAAGTAGGGCCATCGCTTGAAAATCATCCCCTTTTCCCTGAACGCATCAACGTGGAATTTATTGAGGTTTTGGACAAAAATAATGTACGCATGCGCGTTTGGGAACGTGGAGCAGGCGAAACCCAAGCCTGCGGCACCGGTGCTTGCGCTGTGGCTTGTGTAACCTCACGCCTAGGCCTAACAGAAAATGATGTTAATATTCATCTACTTGGCGGAGTTTTAAATATTAAAATAGCCGATAATGGCCATGTATTTATGTCTGGTGAAGCAACCACTGTTTTCACAGGCAATCTATTATAAATAAAGGAAAAATTATGTTTGAAGTCAATCCATTCTATGCTGATTTGCCTGGTTCTTATCTTTTTGCAGAAATTGGCCGCCGTGTGCGCTCCTTCCAAGAAAGTAACCCCAATGCCAAGGTTATATCTCTAGGTATTGGCGATGTATCACGCCCACTTACTGAAAGTGTTATCAAAGCCCTACATGAAGCCGTTGATGAAATGGGTACAACGGGTGAATTTAAGGGCTACGGGCCAGAACAAGGCTATGCTTTTTTACGCGAGGCCATAGTTGAGCATGACTACGCAAGCCGTAACATTGATATAGCCAGCGATGAAGTATTCATCAGCGATGGGGCAAAATGCGACGTGGGTAACTTCCAAGAATTATTTGCGGCCAACACACGCGTTGCAGTCACTGACCCAGTTTATCCCGTATATGTGGACTCCAATGCCATGTCAGGGCGCATGGGTAAATATGTGGATAATCGTTGGAATAACATGATTTATCTACCCTGCACTGCTGAAAATGACTTTGTGCCGGATTTTCCCAAAGAAGTACCAGATGTGATTTACCTTTGCTATCCTAATAATCCCACCGGCACAGTGCTCATGCGCGACGCCTTAAAGGCTTGGGTTGACTATGCCCAAAAGCATGGTGCGCTAATCCTTTATGATTCTGCTTATGAATCCTATATTTGTAGCGATGACGTACCGCATAGTATTTATGAAATTGACGGTGCCCGCGAAGTGGCGGTGGAGTTTCGTAGTTTTTCAAAAACGGCTGGCTTTACTGGCTTAAGATGCGCCTATACCGTTGTCCCAAAGCATTTAAAAGTAATGGGCAAAAATGTGGATTTAAATAATATGTGGTCACGCCGCCAATGCACAAAATACAATGGCTGCCCTTATATTGTACAAAAAGCGGCCGCCGCCATCTATAGCCCTCAGGGTAAAGCAGAAGTTACGGCCACCATTAATGGCTATATGCAAAATGCAACCAATGTGCGCAATACCCTAAAAGATATGGGATTGCAGGTTTATGGTGGTGAGCATGCACCATATGTATGGGTAAAGACACCAAAAATTAATGCCAGCCCCATGCCCTCATGGGATTTCTTCCAGCAAGTGCTAGAAAAAGCCCAAGTGGTTTGCACACCCGGTGCTGGCTTTGGCCCAAGTGGTGAAAATTATGCCCGCTTCACGGCCTTTGCCAACCCTGAAAATACGGCTGAAGCCTTGCAACGTTTAAAAAATGTTTTTTAGTACAACAAATTAATATGTTGATATTATAGAATAATAATATTTATAAAATTTAATCCCCAAACGCTTGACAAAAGCCAAGAAGTAGGGCAAATACTCCTTTCTCTTTTGGAGGTTTAATCATGTATGCAATTGTTGAAGCCTGCGGAAAACAGTTCCGCGTAGAAGAAGGCGCGAAAATTACTGTAGATAAGCTTAAAGCCGAAGTGGGCAGCGAAATCACCTTGGACAAAGTACTCTTGCTTGGAGGCGAAAGCTTCAAAGTGGGTACGCCATATGTTGAAAATGCTCAAGTTAAATGCGAAGTCCTAGCCCATGGACGTGGCGAAAAAATTATGGTTTTCAAACGTTGGCGTCGTAATGACTCACGTAAACTACGTGGGCATCGTCAAGACTTAACCACCATTAAAGTTACTGGCATCTCTGCCTAAGGAGTATACGTCATGGCACATAAAAAAGCAGGCGGCTCATCACGCAACGGACGTGATAGTAATGGTCAACGACGCGGCGTAAAACGCTTTGGCGGACAACGTGTTCTTGCTGGCAGTATTCTTGTACGTCAGTTGGGCACTCGTATCTTCCCCGGCGACAATGTGGGCATGGGCAGAGACTTTACCCTCTTTGCTAAGACTGACGGCGTTGTTAAGTTTGAAAAATACGTCCGTAAACGTCGTACATTAACCAGAGTTCATATAGTAGAAGCAAGTGCATAACTGCCTACTTTGAACATTGCTAAGGCCATGCCTTAGTACAATTACAATTAATCCTTCGATGCCGCAGGGTACAATCTCAGATTGCCACCGCTGCGGCATTGTTATTATTGAGAGCAATATATGCGATTTGTAGACGAAGCTACCATTACAGTACGTGCCGGCAAGGGTGGTCATGGCTGTGTATCCTTTCGGCGTGAAAAATTTGTCCCGCGTGGCGGCCCCGATGGCGGCGATGGCGGTAATGGCGGCAATGTACTTGTACGAGCTGACGCCAAACTTTTAAGCCTTTACGACTTTCGCCTCCAAAGGGTTTACGAAGCCCAAAATGGACAACCGGGTATGGGCAGCCAATGCCACGGGCGCAAGGGTGAAAACTGCATCCTACACTTGCCTGAAGGTACGCTTATTTATGAGCAAGGGCCGGAGGGTGAATCCCTAGTGGCAGACTTAACCGACCCCGAGGCCGAGTTCACCATTGCCAAGGGCGGACGTGGAGGCAAAGGCAATGAGCACTTTAAATCATCCACCATGCGTGCCCCGCGCTTTGCCCAACAAGGTGAAGCAGGTGAGGAGCGCACCTTACGCCTTGAGCTAAAAATTCTTGCCGATGCCGGGCTCATTGGCCTACCCAATGCTGGAAAATCCACTTTTTTATCTCAAATTTCTGCCGCAAGACCCAAAATTGCCGCCTACCCTTTTACCACTCTTACCCCCAATCTTGGCGTGCTTATTGACGAATATGATCCGGGCAGGCGCATGGTTATTGCTGATATTCCAGGACTTATTGAGGGTGCGCACCTAGGCCAAGGGCTTGGGCATCGCTTCTTAAAGCATGTGGAGCGAACTCGTTTTATGGTGCATCTTCTAAGTATTGAGGATATGGACGAGCAAGACCCTTGGGCCGGATTTGATTTAATTAATAGTGAATTATCTCAATTTGATGCCGAACTTGGGGAGCGTATTCAAATTCAAGTCATTAATAAAATAGATCTGGTGGATGAAGAAAAGCTTAATGAACTCAAAGCCAGAGCAAAAAGCGATGAGCGTCCGGTGTTTTTCATCTCAGCTATGCATGGATTGGGCATTGAAGAATTAGTTAGCCACATATGGGCCATGCGCGATGCCTTAGAACCCAATGCCCCATTTTTACACTTCAAAGAAGTGCAAATGGATGTGGAAGAAGAATTTTCAGAAATTGAAGTGGAATATACTGAGGAGTGAGTAAAATATGTTTGCAAAAAAACGCTTTTGGTTTTTAATCATTCTAATTGCTGCGGGTGCATATCTTTACAATGAATTTCAGCACCCTCGCTTTGGGATAGACCCAAGCGGTGAGCGTCTTGCGCGCATTGAAAAATCACCCAACTACAAAAATGGTGTTTTTGTAAATGCTGACCCTGACCCCACTAACTTAGTTAGGGATAACTTTATTGTGCGCATGTATAACATTCACATCAAAAAAGACGGAGAACGCACACCTAAAAAACCCATCCCCTCAGCAAAAACAGATTTAAAAGCCCTTGACCCAAAACAAAATGTAGTCGTGCCCCTTGGTCATTCTTCATTTTTTGTGCAAATTGACGGCGTCAAAATGCTAGTTGACCCTGTGTTTCTGGATTATGCTGGCCCATTTCCTTTTATTAATAAGGCATTTGAAGGCAGTGTAGTTTACTCTCTAGCCGATATGCCAGCGGTAGATTATGTCTTCATTTCACACGACCATTATGACCATTTGGAATATGAAACCATACTAGCACTCAAGGGTAAGGCGGATAAATTTATCATGCCACTTGGGCTTGGAGCTTATTTTGAATTTTGGGGCTTTGACCCCAAAGACCTCTGGGAGGGCGATTGGTTTGACACTTTAATGCTCAAAAATAATATACAATTATATATTATGCCTGCTCGTCATTATTCTTCACGCTTAAAATCCCGCAATAAAACTCTTTGGTCGGGCATGGCCCTCATGGCCCCTTCGGCTAAAGTATACTTTAGTGGGGACACAGCTTATGGCAGTCACATACAAGAAATAGCTAAAAAATTTGATGGCTTTGATCTTGCCATCTTGGACGTGGGCCAATTTAACCCCTTGGGCTGGCCACACATTCACTTTTTACCAGAGCATGCCGCCAAAGCAGCAGAAGAAATCAAAGCAAAGCGAGTTTTCCCATCCCACAATAGCAAATTTGCCATTGCCTTGCATGACTGGCATGCCCCATTGGAAGAATTTAGCAAAGCCAGCGCAGGCAAAAATTATTCTCTACTTACCCCAAAAATTGGAGAGGTTATCAACTTAGATGACCCCAAGCAAACATTTGAACCATGGTGGAAAGCCATAATGGAACAATAGGATTTTATATGTATAACACACCAAATATATTAACTATTGCTGGATCAGATTCTGGTGGAGGTGCGGGTATTCAAGCTGACCTCAAAACTATTATGGCCCTTGGTGGTTATGGCATGAGCGTGATTACAGCCCTAACTGCCCAAAATGGTGAGGGGGTTAGCGGCATCCATGCCCCTGAACCAGATTTTGCTGTGCAACAGTTACAAGCCGTTGTGGACGGATTTCCCATCCACGCTGCTAAAACCGGCATGCTATTTTCTGCAGAAATTATTAATGCCTTGGTGCCATATTTGCAAAAATTTGACTTTCCCTTAGTGGTAGATCCAGTATGCGTTAGCCAGAGCGGGCATGTGCTCTTACAAGATGATGCCATAGCCACGCTAAAGGAGCAGCTTATCCCCTTGGCAGAAATACTCACCCCCAACAGGCCGGAGGCAGAACTACTCACCGGCATGAAGATTGATAATGAGCATGATATGGCCAAGGCTGGTACAGAGTTACTTAACATGGGGGCTAAGGCTGTGCTTATTAAGGGTGGGCACTTTGATGCATCCATTATGGTTACTGATTGGTTATTTGAGCAGGATGCAGAACCGATAGCCTTACGCCAGGCGCATGTAGATACAAAGAATAATCACGGTACAGGCTGCACGCTCTCCGCTGCCATTGCCACCTACTTAGGGCAAAAACTACCCTTAAAGGTTGCCGTGGGCAAAGCTCAAGAGTATGTAAACTTAGGCTTGCGCAAAAGCTATGCTCCCGGTAAGGGGTGCGGGCCACTTAATCATGCGGCGAAAAAATAGATTGCATATCTATATACCGTTGATTTGCTAGATTATTTTCATTTTCTTGCGATACAGATTAGCGGAATAAACTGCCCTTGCGCCAATCTCTTATTAAGAATAATTCTTTACAAGACAGCTTGTATATAATATAAAACTCCTGCACAATTCATTGTGCAGGAGTTTTATGGAGCGTTGACAGCAGTCAATGCGACCAAAAATCAAGAATAGGGCGAGCTTTGCT
>CAYJIU010000059.1:0-12687 GCA_964370305.1 uncultured Desulfovibrionaceae bacterium | reverse complement strand
CTCAGCCGTCACAGCAAAGTCATTCCCTTGCCGCGGAGAGGGAATATGCATTAAGACCATGACTCTGTCAACAACTTTTTAAATTTTTTTTAATTTATTTTTTCTTTTTATTTTTCAGGTTGTTACATTAAATGTCATTGGCACTATACTTACCTTGAGCAATCATTTCTTCAACCTGAGCTATATCTTTATCGCCACGACCTGAAAGATTAACCAAGAGTATGTCATGTTTATCCATGTCAGAAGCCATGTGCATAGCCGCACCCACAGCATGGGAAGATTCAAGAGCTGGAATTATGCCTTCAAGACGAGAAAGAGCAAAAAATGCCCGCACCGCATCTTTATCACTAACATTAGCGCACTCCAGCCGCCCTTCATCCTTTAGATATGACAAAATGGGACTAACACCCGGATAATCTAAGCCAGCAGAAATGGAATGTACCTGAGCAGGTTCGCCCTTATCATCATTCAATACATAAGCCTTGTATCCATGAATAAGCCCAGGCGCACCCAAGCAAAGGGTTGCTGCGTGCTCACCATAATTAAGGCTTTGCCCGCCAGGTTCTGCACCAACTAAGCGCACATCCTTATCATCTATATAATGCATAAATGACCCCATGGCATTAGATCCACCACCCACACATGCTATGACGGCAGTTGGCAATTTGCCTACTATTGACTGCATTTGACGGCGTGATTCTTCACTAATAATTGATTGGAAATAACTGACCATAAGCGGGTATGGGTGTGGGCCAACGGCTGAGCCAAGCAAATAAAAAGTGCTATCAGCATTGGTGATATAATCGTTAATGGCCATATCCACGGCTTCTTTTAAACCTTGATATCCATCCGTTGCGGCCACTACTTTAGCCCCCATCATCTCCATACGAAATACATTTAGCCGCTGCCGTTCGATATCCTTTTGCCCCATGTAGACTATGCACTCCATGCCCATAAGTGCAGCAGTGGCGGCAGTGGCAACTCCGTGTTGCCCAGCTCCAGTTTCAGCAATAATACGTTTTTTACCCATACGTCGAGCAAGTAGAATTTGCCCTACAGTATTATTAACCTTATGTGCCCCCAAGTGGTTTAAATCTTCACGCTTAAGGTAAATTTTAGCCCCGCCGCAATGATGAGTTAACCGCTCACAATAAAATATCGGAGTTTCGCGCCCTTGATAATCACGCATATATTGCGCGCGCTCGGCAATAAAGTCAGGATCATCCTTATATTTTAAGAAGGCATCCGCCACTTCATCCAAGACCTTTTTCAACACATCAGGCACAAATTGCCCACCATATTCGCCAAAAAAACCGTTCATTCCTATATTGCCTAGCATAAAATTCCCTCATCTTTTAAGTGTAATACATCTCTGCGCAATCCATTGTGCATGAAATTTATTCGTATACCGTATACCAGAACCGTCCTTATATTAGGTATTGAACTCAGAGGTCAAGGACTTTTATGGCTTTGCAAAACAAAACCATTGACAAAAAAATTATGCACAATTAGCATTTTTACTCAAAACGCACCTATAATTTGACTATTATACTAATCATTTAAAAGAATTGCAGAGGCAAAAATGTTTTTTTTACAAAAGATTAGAAGAATTATTGCTAAAACTAATTCAAATTTCCAAGAAGGCAAAAATAGATATATACAACAAGAACCTGTTCCATCCTCATGGTTAGACCCAGCTGTTCCTGCACCTAGCATTATCAACCACGAAAATAAATGTGATAAAGCCAAAGAGCTTGGCAACAAAAAAGGATACAAAGTTTTAGAAATTGGGAGTAGAACTGTCACATCAAGTAATGCACTCTTTAAAAATGTTTGTACAGATTGTGAATATGTTGGATTTGATTATCATTCTGGAAATAATGTAGATGTTGTAGGAGATGTTCACAAACTAACTTCATATTTTCCTAGCAATGAAAAATTTGATTTGATAGTTTCTTCTGCATGCTTTGAACACTTTGCCATGCCTTGGGTTGCTGCTGAGGAAATTGTTAAAATGTTAAAAATAGGTGGTCATTTAATTATTGAAACCCACTTTTCTTATAGCTCTCATGAAAGACCGTGGCATTTCTTTCAATTTAGCGATATGGCCTTGCGAGTTCTTTTTTCAAAACACTTAGGAATAGAGTGCCTTGATGCAGGTATGTGCAATCCTATGCTGGGTGAATTTTCTCCACTTGCAAGTAAATATTTACAAGGAAAAAAAATCACAGGACTATATTGTCATAGCATTTTTTTAGGAAAAAAAATCGAAGATGTTTCTTGCTTTAACTGGAAAGATATTGATATCAACGAGCTTTTATCCGGCACAGTATATCCTAAACACTCAGAGAAATAACAAACATTTTATACTTATATCTGTAAATTTTTAGAACCTTTCGTTGAGTGATGATTTTTCTTTACACAGCAAAGAAAGTTAAGAAATAAAGCAAGATGTGTAAACCTCTTACCCTTATCCTGCTACAGATTAAAGTACTTGCAAAAGGATATACACACCTTACTAAGAACGAGCCTTACGTGAATCACACCCAGAGCAATTCTGGTTATTGTCCGTTACATAGCCACGGCAGTGCCGCTGGGCCTGCTGATATCCTCTTTCTTATTTTTTGCCAGAATCCTTAAAATAGATCATTTAAACCCCTTTTTATTAAGCATGTTACTAGTAGAAGCTAGACATCTTGTCTTGTGTCTGCAATTTGCATTTCGCGCAAATTTACACCTTGGGGTAATCCATAGGCAAAATTAATGATTCTTGCTACGTCCTTGGCTGTTATGCTGCCAATCCCTGTTGCTTTGCTCCACTCTGCATAACCTTTTTTAGAATTATCGCTTGTTGTGTGACTTAAAAGTGCCGATGCCCCCTTCCTTTTGCTTGTAGTTTGTTAGTTTACTTTAAAGACACTAATAAGGTTTCGCCCACTTTTAAGGTGCTGGAGTTGGTTTTTTTATTGAGCTTTAAGAGTTCACTAGTAGACAGGTCATACTTTTTCGCAATGGCCCAGTAAGTGTCGCCTGATTTTACTTTATAAGTGCGCTTTTGGGCTTTTGCGGTAACTGCTTTGCCTGAAGGTATCTTCAAAACTTGGCCTGAGCGGATTTTACCTGCATCACTAATCCCATTAGCACGCATTAAGGCTTTTGTATTTGTATCATGCTTTAAGGCAATGCCTAACAAGGATTCACCAGGCTTAACCGTATACGTTGTAGCTTTGCCCTTAGTAGTTTTAGGCTTGCTTTTTTGAGCTACGGCAGTTTTGCTTGACTTTTTAGTGCCTTGCTTTTTCACGGTGGATTTTTTTGTTGTTGTCTTTTTAGTATTAGTAGCCACGGCACTACCAGGTATTTTTAAAACTTGGCCTGAGCGTATCTTACTGGCATCACTTATTTTATTTGCTGCCATTAGAGCTTTGGTGCTAGTTTTATGCTTAGATGCAATGCCAGATAAAGTTTCACCTGGCCGTACTTTATATGTGCCACCCTTAGCTAAATATGTGGTAAATTTAGGTTCTCTAACGCCAGGGCCATTGGGAATACGGATTTTTGTGCCATGGCGCAGGGCTTTATGTCCATTAGACGCCTTCAGTGCAGCCACGGGCACACGTGATTTCTTACTAATGGAGCCCCATGTTTCACCTTGCGGTACGGTTACTGTTTTCCATGCGGTTGGGCTCTTGCCCTTAGCGACATAAGTCTTTGCAATGCTATGCTTATGGCTTGGCACATACACATAGGTTGTTTTGCTTGCATGGGTAACATATTGTTTATGTGAGCTATTAACTTTCTTAAATTCTGACCAAGGCATATTTACAACTTTAGACATGGCCTGCAAATCTGTACCTGGCTTTGCTTCTACACGTACATGTGTTGGATCTTCATTCATATTTACATCATCAAAGCCAAGGTCATCTAAATTGCGCATAATTTTGCAAATGGCCAAGAAACGAGGTACATAATCAATGGTTTCTTTGCGTAATTGGGCTTTATAATCAAGCTTGTGATTGCGTTCAACTAAAGTGAAAAAATCCTTAGCACCTGTGCCCTTTAAGGCGCGGCCTATTTTGCCTTCGCCAGCATTGTAAGCAGCAATGGCAAGTAGCCAATTGTCAAAATAACCATGCAATTTTTGTAAATAAGTTGCGGCTGCTTCTACAGACTCATATGGGTCAAGCCTTTCGTCAATCCACCAATCTTGATGTAATCCATAGCTCATGCCAGTATAAGGCATAAATTGCCATGCACCAGCGGCACCGGCATGAGATTTAATGGTGGTATTATACCCGCTCTCCACTATGGCTAAAAAGGCCAGTTCTTCTGGCATGCCGCGCTTTCTAAACACTTCTCGCGCATGACCAAGATAATCCTCAGAGCGTTGTGAGAACTTTTCCATGGTAATGCGGCCCTTATTTAAGAAATGGCTATATTGCCTAGCCACAGCTGGCATACCCTTAGTGGGAATATTTTTATCAAGCTCACCAGTGGTATAAAATATTTTTTCTTGCTTTGCTGTGAGCTTAACATCAGCACTGACCTCATAAGTGGCTTCTTTTGCTGTCGGTGCCACCAGCGCAGTTTCTTTACTGGCACAACCTGCACATAAAATCACTAAGCTTAAACATGTGTATAACTTTGCTGAATTAAGCCATGGTTGCTTTAATGATAAAAAGAAGTTAATTGACATAAATACTCCCAATATGATGTTTGACGATATATTTAAAAACTAGATTTTACCCTTACTGGATACGACCATGAACAATGCGCAACTTTTGCCTGGTATTAAGCCCGTGCTGGAACTTCTTAACGCTACCCCTGAGCGAGTGGATACACTCTTCATCAAAAAGGGGTTGCGCGGTACTGAAACCGAACGCATGCTTGATATTTGCCGAATTTATGACATACGATTTTCCTTGGTGGATACTAAGGTACTCAACGCCATGTGCCGCGCTCAACATCAAGGAGTCATTGCGCGCCTTGGTGCTGTAGCCAGAGCTTCTCTTCCTCAATTGTGGAATGCTCTTAAAAATTCTTCTCTGCCGCTTGTAATTGCCCTTGATAATGTCCAAGATCCCGGCAATGTGGGGACTATTGCTCGCACGCTGTATGCTTTGGGCGGAGCTGGTCTCATTTTGCCAAAGCATAACAGCGCCTACCTTGGAGATATTGCCAAGAAGGCTGCTGCAGGTGCCTTTGAGCATTTGCCTATTGTGACGGTTGCTAACTTGGGTCATGCTTTGGATGAAGCCGAAGAAATGGATATTACCGTGCTCGGCACCGGTATCAAAGCTCAAGGGGAAAACCTTAATGCCTTCGAGCAAATTTTTCCCCTTCCGGCTGTCTTGGTGCTTGGTAATGAAGGAAAAGGCATGCGTCCCGGTATTGCTAAACGCTGTGGGCACATGGTTTATATTCCTATGCTTAAACATTTCGACTCCTTAAATGTTGCGCAGGCCGGAGCAATCTTGATGGGGCTCATGGCCAAGCAGTGCATAACTACTTAAGTTTGTAGGCGGAAAAATTTTCCGCTTTTTTTACAAACCCACCTAAATAGTGCAGAGTCGATGCCAAGCACAGAAAAAAAGTCTAGAAAATTTATAGCATTATGAAGTGATGAAAAACAGCTGAAAGACTGTATAAAAAACCATCTTTCAAATTGGAACAGTATGAACCCCCTGCTTAACTCATGATGTGGAGGTTTTGGAGCGTTGACAGCAGTCAATACGACAAAAAAAACATTAAAGCTCGGCAATTTACTTGACAATTAATATAAATATTTATTATTTATGAGACATAAAAAGTATACATTGACAATCAAGCACATGAGCACCCTTATGGCCCAGCTATCAACATATTTTTCCAAAAAATACGCATTTCCTTTGAACTGCGTAACATCTTCATTTACCCTGCTTATAATTTCTTTTATCTTAACTATTTGCGTATACACTCAGGCTTTTGCTGTAGAAGCCTTTTCCCCTACTCCTGAGGAGCAAGCGTATATAAAGGAGGCAAAGCCCATTCGCATTTCATATGATGCATTTTGGCCCCCTTTTGAAAGTTATAATGAAAATACGCAGTCTGTTGAGGGTATTAATTATGAAATACTCATGCTTATTGCTGACCTCACAGGTTTAAAATTTGAGTTTATACACGGCCTTACATATGCTGAAGCACTAAAAGACTTAAGCCTTGGCAAAACAGATATGCATTTAAGTTATGATACAAACCCTGAAAAAGCGGCTGAGCTTAATGCGGTTTTATCAAAAACTTTCCTTACCACGCCCATCGCCATGATTGGCAAAAATTACGAAGTTACTGAAAATAGCGTTTTTGCGGCTTCGGAACTACATCCAGTAATCATAAACTTTATAAAAGACACATTCCCAAACAATACCTTGCTCATATTAAAAGACATAACGGATGCATATAAAGCCGTTAATGAAGATGTAGTGGATTATGCTTTTGAAAATATTTACGCCGCGCGCAAAGCTATTTCTGAGGGTACATACCCACTGCTACGCATTGTTAATATTCTTCCACTAAGCGATAGATTTTCATTTATTTTCAGTGAAAATGTGGATCCGCGGCTTGTGTCTATTTTTAATAAAGCCATAGCAGCATTCCCTACGGATAAATTTAGTAATATTCTACTAAACCACACAATTAAACCTAGTTATACGGCACAATTTATACAACTTTTATCCTTTTCAAGCGTAAATCTTTTAACCGGTGTAATAGTGTTATTGGTGATGCTTGTGGGAGTGCTCTTTATCTACTCTGGCAAGCAGCAAAATATGCAAAAAAAGCTCATCACAAGACAAAAACAAGTCCAAGATATGCTTGATACCTTCCCCATGCCCATTTTTATTTCAGACATGGAAACTTATAAACTAATATATTGTAATAAAAATGCTTATAATTTTATTGGACATGAAGACATAACCACTCAACATTGTTATAAAATATTACAAAACTTTGATGAGCCTTGCCCATTTTGTACTAATGACATTATCCAAAGCAGTCCAGACCCCATTATTTGGGATAGATACGACTCCATCAAGCAAAAGCACCTTCAATATACTGATGCATGTATAGCTTGGGAGGATAAAGACAAGGTACGTCTATCCATTATTTCTGACATTACAGAAACCCTAAACTTTCAAAAAATGAGCATCATGGAACATGAGGCTAATGTGGCGAAAGGGCAGTTTTTGGCTAATATGAGTCATGAAATCAGAACTCCACTCAATGGCATTTTGGGCATGACCCACCTAGCGATTGAGGCCAATAAAGATGCAAAGGTGACGGACTACCTAGAAAAAATTCACGCTTCTTCTGAAAACCTACTAAATATTGTAAATGATATTTTAGATTTTTCTAAAGTTGAATCCGGCAAAATGACTCTAGAAAATACAACATTTTCCATACCTCAGCTAATAGCAAATGTTAAAGCAAATTTAGAAATTGCTACCCAACGCAAGGGCATTGGCTTAAATATTTTCATTGACCCAACCGTCCCTACATACGTTGAGGGAGATCCATTACGCCTTACACAAATAATTTTTAATATTGCAGGAAATGCCGTAAAATTCACTGAAAAAGGTTCCGTCTCTATTAATTTGCATAATATTGAAATTGAATCACTTACAGATAAAATAGGAATACGCTTAGTCATCCAAGACACTGGTATTGGTATTGCTAAAGAAAATCTTAATACCATTTTTGCAGAATTTTCTCAGGCGGATGTTACTACCACTAGAGTTTTTGGAGGCACCGGCCTTGGGCTTGCCATTTCCAAAAGCTTAGTCCATCTCATGGGTGGAACTATTCAAGTGCAAAGTGAGCTCGGGCAAGGTTCAACATTTGAGTGTTCACTATTTTTTAACCCACCCAAAGCAATACCAAACGAAACTGTGCAGGAAAATATTAGTGAGATGCAAAGCCTTGCTGGTATCAAAGTACTTCTAGCCGAAGATAATGAAATTAATCAAATTATCGCCAAGGAGTTGTTAGAAAAAATAGGCTGCGAGGTTATAATTGCTGAAAATGGAATAGAAGCCACTAATATAATACGCAAAAATAAATTTGACATTGTACTAATGGACATTCAAATGCCACATATGGATGGGCTAACAGCAAGTAAGCAAATACGTCTTGATGAAAACTTTGATACCCTGCCCATTGTTGCAGTGTCTGCTCACGCCATGCTTGAAGATCGCCAAAAAAGCATTGATGCTGGCATGCAAGCACACATAACTAAGCCGTTTAAACCGCTAGAATTATACGAAACTATAAAAAGTTTTACTCATAAAAGCTTCCAATATGAACGTTCTTAAAAGGTTCATTAGTAAAATGTACACAGCATAAAGCTCCGCGCGAATGTATTTCGTGGGAGCTTTAACTTATATAACCCGTAATTAGGATACTTTATGTTAGCTATAGTGGATTATGAAGCTGGTAATCAAACCAGTGTACAGCGCGCCCTTGCGCACCTTGGCATTAATAGTATTATTACCTCAGACGCACAAACGCTACGCTCCGCAAAGGGTATTATATTTCCGGGCGTAGGTGCCGCCGGACAAGCCATGCAACACTTGCAAAGCATTGGGATGGATAAATTATTATCCGAGCTCATTGCGCAAAAAAAACCCCTGCTTGGAATTTGTCTTGGTTGTCAAATTTTGCTTGAAAAAAGTGAAGAAAATTGCACTAAGACCCTCGGCCTTATTGCTGGCGAATGTGTGCAATTTTCTGCTGATCTTTGTGAAGAAGATGGAACAGCCATACGTATCCCACACATGGGTTGGAATAGTCTTAAATATACCCAAGAATCACTGCTATTTAAAGACGTACCCACTGATGCGGGATTTTATTTTGTACATAGTTATTTTGTTAAACCAGATGCAAAACTAGTTATTGCCACTACCCACTATGGGCAAGAATTTTGTAGTGTTTACGGGCGTGACGGCCTTTGGGCTCTACAATTTCATGTAGAAAAAAGTGGGGCACCGGGGTTAAAAATACTGCAGAACTTTTCTAATTATTGTGCATTAGTAGCAGGAGATAGCCATGTTAAGTAAACGCGTGATACCATGCCTTGATGTGCGCAATGGCAAGCTCACTAAGGGAGTACGCTTTCAAGGCAATGTAGATATTGGCGACCCTGTGGAAACTGCCCGCAAATATTATGAGCAAGGGGCCGATGAAATAGTTTTTTATGATATTACTGCATCGCATGAAAATCGTGGTATTTTTTTGGATGTGGTGCGTAATGTGGCCGAACAAATATTCATCCCTTTTAGTGTTGGCGGTGGTATTTCCACTGTTGAAGATATGCGCGCAGTCCTTCTTGCTGGAGCTGAAAAAATATCCATCAACTCTGCCGCAGTAACAAACCCAACACTCATAAGCCAAGGGGCAGCAGCTTTTGGTTCACAAGCCATTGTAGTGGGGATGGATGTAAAGCAAGTACAGCCAAGCTCTACCATACCTTCGGGTTATGACATTGTTATCCATGGCGGACGCAAACATATGAATATTGATGCCATAGCTTGGGCCAAAAAATGTGCAGAACTTGGCGCAGGCGAACTTTGCGTAAACTCCATTGATGCCGATGGTACACGAGATGGCTACGAGTTAAATCTCACCCGTACCATTGCTGAGGCTGTGCGTATTCCGGTTATCGCATCCGGCGGAGCAGGCAACCCCGAACATATGTTTGATGCTGTAAGCAGCGGCAAGGCATCAGCGGCCCTCATCGCCTCCATTGTACACTATGGTCAATATACCATTAAAGAATGTAAAGAACATATGGCAAAACGTGGCGCGAAAACACGCTTAACATGGTAACAATGTGGAATAATCTACAAGGCTTATTGCAAAAACATGCAAGTTCTCACGCTGGCCCTAGACTTGCCATAGCTTTTTCTGGTGGTTTGGATAGTCGATTTTTGGCCTATGCGGCAAAATGCGCGCTTAACGATGTTTTACTTTTACATGCCACAGGGCCGCATATTCCTACACAAGAAAGTGACTATGCTAAAGCATGGGCCAAGGAGCAAGGCTTAACTTTAAGCTGCGTACCTGTTGACGTTTTAACCATCCCTCAAGTGCGCAGCAATTCCAAAGAGCGTTGTTATTATTGTAAAAAATATTTAATGGCCACATTTAAACAAGCTGCGGCCGGCTTGCAACTTTGCGATGGTACCAACGCTGATGATATGAAAAGTCATCGGCCTGGTTTACGCGCCCTCAAAGAATTAAATATTTTGTCTCCCTTAGCTGTATGCGGCTTTGGTAAACCCACAATACGCAAGATAGCACAGCAAAAAGAGCTTGATAATGCTGAACAAAAAGCAAGACCATGCCTTTTAACTCGTTTTAACTATGATTTAACCGTTACTGCCTCTGTGCTTAACCGCATAGCCGCCGCAGAGCTTGAGCTTGAGCAAGCAGGACTTAAAGATTTTCGTTTGCGTCTTTGCCCTGAACCACTATTGCAAACTACTAATACTCCACATGAAAACATCAAAAATATTTTAGAAAAACATGGTTTTACCCATGCAGAAATTTACGTTAACCCAGAAATTAGTGGATTTTTTGACCGCCCTTAATTGGTGCTTTTGCATCCATTAAAAATATGCTAGAATTATAAAAACGAACATAGGAGAGGAAATATGATTTACAAAGCAGCAGATATCAAAGATGAACGCATGGAAAAAGCCCGCGGTGGCGTGGGTTTCATGATGACCAAAGCCTTAATTAGTGGTGATGAGTTTTGCGGTAAAGGCCGCATGTTTAACCATTCTGTACTTGAGCCTGGCTCTTCGGTTGGAGTACACAAACATGAAGGTGATATAGAAGTTTACTACATCCTAGAGGGTGAAGGTACGTATAATGATAATGGTAAGGCTGTTCCTGTGTCTGCAGGTGATGTAACCTACTGTAAGGATGGCGAGGTGCATGGCCTTGAAAATACAAGTAAAGCAAATCTTGAATTTATTGCTTTAATTCTTTTTTCATAAACGACTAACCCCTAAAAACAAGTACGGTAATGCTGACAAAGTCTATTGGGTGGAACTCACAAAAAGTTTTCATCCAAATGACTTTGCCGGCAGTCTACCTCATTAATATTGATACAAAAATGCAGGATTTTGTGCAGGATTAAATATCTTTCCAAGGTCAATGCCTAAAGCCTCTCCGCCAAGCTCACGCCAAAACTGGGCTGGATCTGGTTGCTCATAAAGTGGTATTTCCGCATCAACTCCCGTGCCTTTGTACAATACTGCAAGAGCCACATCTTGCCCGCCAAGTTCATCCACAAGACCAAAATCTTTGGCCGCGCGGCCCGTAAAAATACGTCCATCGGCCAAAGGGCGAACTTTTTCTACTGGCATTTTACGACCTTCCGCAATCAAGAGTACAAATTGCTCATGCATGTCATCAAGCACCGCTTCAAGATAGTTGCGCTCTTCTTCAGTCATGGGACGAGTGGGGGCACCAGCATCTTTAAATGGTGCTGTTTTTAAAGTTAATTGGTCTACACCAATTTTTTTCATAATATCATACACTTGAGGTATGTCCATGCGCACACCAATGGAACCAGTGGCCGTGCTTGGGTTTGCAATAATGTGCTCAGCTGCCATGGCTACCATAAGCCCACCTGATGCTGCTGTAGAACCCATGGATGCTACCATAAGCTTTTTTCTCCCAAGTTTAAGTAAGGCGGAATAAAGCTCTTGGGATGCAGCGGCACCGCCGCCTGGTGAGTCAATGCGTAAAAGTACCCCTCGAACTGAGTCATCCTTAGAAATTTTATTTATCCATTCAAGGGTTTCCTTAGTATCTGCAATAACCCCCTCAATTCGTACCACAGCAATGCAATCACCACCCACGGCGGAGGCTCCATCTTCGGGCAAAAAGCTTGAAAGTACAATAAAGAAAACTATAATAATACCCCCCCAAAATATTATGGGATGCCTTTTATAAAAAGGCTTTGGAGTAAGAGCAGTTATCAATTGTTGCAATAGTTTTTCAGAAACCGTTACTTGAGCTGTATTTTCTTTTGCCTGATCTTTAGGCATGGATTCAAAGGAAAAGTTTTCGTTATTTTGCATGGTATTATTCATGATTAAGTTATAGTTAATTTGCATTTAGAAAAACACATTAAAATACATTTTTCAGTACCGACTAGTAAAAAAGGGAAGGCATAAACACCCTCCCTTTTTCGCTTTTATATTAAGAAGTTAGCTTATGCCTCTTCTTTTTCCTCTTGCTCTTCAGCTTCGGCCATCTTTTGTTGTAAGATGTCACCTAAGCTCTGGCCAGTTTCTGCAGGCCCAGAGCGGAACTCTTTTGGTTTTTTACGCTCTTCTTCATCCTTTATTTGCTTGATGGACAAGCCAAGACGGCGTTCTTCAGCACTAACGTGGATAACTTTAGCTTGAATTTCTTGTCCTTCTTTATAAATTTCTGAAGGGCTCTTAATCTTTTTACTAGAAAGTTCAGATACGTGTACAAGGCCTTCAATGCCTTCTTCCACTTCCACAAAAAGACCAAAATCAGTAATATTAGTAACAATACCCTTAACGGTGCAACCTACAGGGTAGGTAGTAGGCACATGCCCCCATGGGTCTTCTACCAATTGCTTAATACCAAGGGTGAACTTTTCGCTTTCTT
>CAYJIU010000058.1:0-12713 GCA_964370305.1 uncultured Desulfovibrionaceae bacterium | reverse complement strand
GCCCCCACGTCATTGTCCGATTTGCAAAATGACATTTCCTCTTGATGACGTTTTTAAATACATAGATTGCCGCGTCACATCGCTATTAGGCTGATTTTTTAAGCAAAAATATCGAAGCGATGTTCCTCGCAATGACCTTCGTTGTATCGGGGGTCATTACGAGGGAAAACGCTTCGGGAGTTACTTAAAAAATGAAAAATATAGCGTTTTCCCGCGGTAATCCATGCTTTTGAAAACTTGATAACTTTTCAGTTTTTTTAAATCGGAATGACGTGTTCCTGCCCCCAAAACCCCATTTTCAGCTCTTGGCAAAATTATATTTAGCGTGTATTATATACTATTGTTATGGGGTAGAGGTGGATTATGGATAGATTACCGTGGCCAGAATATTTTATGCGTATCACCTATATGGTGGCGGAGCGTAGCACTTGCAACCGGCGTAAGGTTGGGGCCATTGCTGTGAAAAATAAACGTATTCTTGCAACAGGCTATAATGGGGCTCCAGCCGGGCTTGCGCATTGTCTTGAGCTTGGGTGCTTGCGTCAGCAAATGGGCATACCCTCAGGCCAGCGGCATGAAATTTGCCGCGGTTTGCATGCGGAGCAAAATGTGATTATTCAAGCTGCACTACATGGTATTGATCTTGGTGGTGCAGAGCTTTACTGTACTACTTTTCCTTGCGTTCAATGTAGTAAAATGTTAATAAATTGCGGCATTTCACAGATTCATTATGTTGAAAGCTATCCCGATGATTTAGCTACATCAATGCTTGATGAAGCAAAAATTATTTTAATCCAAGAGTCTCACCCACTTGGAGAACAAAAAATATGAGTATAGATTTTGCCCCATATATGCGTCATGCTGCAAAAATTGCAGAAAATGGACGGTACACTGTTTATCCAAACCCCACTGTGGGTGCCGTGCTAGTGCGAGATGGTCATATAGTGGCCGAGGGCTGGCATATGGAGTATGGCGGGGCGCATGCAGAGGTTGTTTGCCTTGAAAATGCTAAACAAAATAATGTTGATACAGCAAATTGCACCCTAGTTGTTACCCTTGAACCTTGTCATCATCATGGCAAGACCCCTCCTTGTACACAAGCCATCGTAGACGCTGGCATAAAGCAAGTGGTTATAGGTATAAAAGACCCAAACCCCACTGCTGCTGGCGGTGTAGAATTTCTACAAAGCAAAGGAATTGATGTTGTGCTTGGGGTTGAGCAAACCCTATGTCGTGATCTTATTGCGGATTTTTTTGTCCACCAAGAGGGCTTACTCCCTTATGTGATGTTAAAGATGGCTAGTACCCTTGACGGGCGCATAGCTACGCGTAGTGGGCACTCTAAGTGGATAAGCTGTGATAAATCTCGTGAAAAAATACAAAAATTACGAGCAAATATTGCTCATTGCGGTGGTGTTATTATTGTTGGTGGGGGGACATTTAGGAGTGATAACCCGCGCTTAACCGTGCATGATATTCAAGATGAAAGCTCACAACCCTTAGCCTGCGTGGTCACATCGCGCTTGCCTGAAGCGCATATTGATAACTACCTTTTAAAACATAGGGCTAAGCAAACAATATTTTATACATCTCCTGCTGCTGCAGCGTCTCCTAGAGCTAAGGCTCTTGAGAAGCTGGGGGCACGTGTTTGGTCAGAAAACCCCGATGCACCGTCGCAAAGCTTACCCTCATTGAAGGCTCTATTGCTGCGCTTAAAGGCTGAGCTTGGTTGCTCATATGTGCTTTGTGAGGGTGGTGGTAAGCTTGCCCTAAGCCTACTTGAACAGAGCCTTATCAATGAATTTTATCTACACATAGCACCCACAGTGCTTGGTGATAATGAAGCATATCCCATTTTTCATGGTCGTAGCCCATTAAATATGGCTGAAGCCATTAATTTGCGCATCACAGATTATAGTTTATGCTGTGATGATATGCATATTACTTTGAGGCCTAAATAATGTTCACGGGCATTATTAATGGGCAAGGGCAAATACTTAGTGCGCAAAAAAGTGGGCAAGAAACTCGTTTTTCTATCCAGGCTTTATTTGCTTTAGATAATATTGAAATTGGTGAATCCATTGCTGTAAATGGAGTTTGTCTAACGGTAGAAACTGGTGCAAATAACATCTTTAGTGCTTATGCCTCAGCAGAAACCATGACTCATACCAACCTTGGTGCTTTAACTAGCTCAAGCCTTGTTAACCTTGAGCGGGCCCTAGCCTTGGGCCAACGCCTTGGGGGACATATTGTTAGTGGGCATGTGGATAGCTTGGCCAAGGTGGAGAGCATAGAAAATGTTGGGCAATCCCGTTGCATACGTTTAAGCTTTGATGCCAAACATGGCGCAGAAGTTATATCTAAAGGGTCTGTTACCCTTGATGGCATTAGCTTAACTGTCAATGCATGTGCACAGGATTTTCTTGAGGTAAATGTCATCCCTGAAACATGGGGCACAACTACAGTTAAGCAATGGCAAGTGGGAACTCTTGTCAACTTAGAAACAGATATTATAGGTAAGTATGTGCGCCATATGCTCTTGCCTTGGCAAGATGGGGGAAAGGGTCAAAGCACCGTTACCCTTGAACTACTTAAAGAAAACGGTTTTATATAGTTTGAATAAATAAAGGAAAGAATAATGCCACTTTGTACTACTCAGGAAGCCATTGAAGAAATACGCCAAGGCAAGATGATTATTCTTGTGGATGATGAAGATCGTGAAAATGAAGGCGATCTCACCGTTGCCGCAGAACATGTTACGCCAGAAATCATTAATTTTATGGCAAAATACGGGCGGGGGCTCATTTGCTTGCCTCTAAGTGCCGAGCGTTGCGACGAATTAGGCTTAGATCTTATGACTCAGCGCAATGGCTCAAAATTTGGTACAAATTTTACCGTCTCCATTGAAGCAAGGCATGGTGTGACCACCGGTATTTCTGCTAAGGATAGAGCTACCACTATTTTAGCTGCTGTGGCTGATGATGTGCGCCAAGAAGATATTGTGACTCCTGGGCATATTTTCCCCTTACGCGCAAGGCCGGGTGGTGTGTTAGTGCGCGCAGGGCAAACTGAAGGTAGTGTTGATTTAGCACGACTTGCCGGTTGCAAAGATGCAGCAGTTATATGCGAAATCATGAATGATGATGGTGAAATGGCGCGTATGCCAGATTTAGAAATTTTTGCCGAAAAGCATAATCTAAAAATTGCTTCAGTAAAAGACCTTATCCATTATCGCATGCAGCGTGGACAGGTTTCTGTACAAAGGGTTGCTGAGGCCCATTTACCCACAATGTTTGGAGATTTTCAGGTAATAGCTTATGAAAATGCCATGGAAAGTGGCACTCATCTTGCCTTGGTTAAGGGTGAGTTTACCGATCAGCAAGACGTGCTTGTGCGGGTACATAGTGAGTGCCTAACCGGTGATGCGCTTGGCTCTTTGCGCTGCGATTGCAGGGGCCAATTGGGGGCAGCACTGCGGCAAATTGAAAAAGAAGGCTGCGGGGTACTACTCTATATGCGTCAAGAAGGGCGCGGCATTGGCCTTGCCAATAAAATTAAAGCTTATGCCTTGCAAGACCAAGGTTATGATACGGTGGAGGCCAATGAAAAATTAGGCTTTGCGCCAGATTTACGGGACTACGGAACCGGTGCGCAAATTCTTGTGGATCTTGGCATACGCAAGATGCGTATTCTTACCAATAATCCTAAGAAAATTGTGGGTATTGAGGGATATGGCATTGAAATTGTTGAACGAGTACCCATTGAAATCGAATCCTGCCCCGATAATGCAACATATTTAACCACTAAAAAAGATAAGATGGGACACTTATTTTCCAAGTCCTGCCATCGCTAAAGGGAGAAGCTTATGACAAAATTACGTACCATTGAAGGCAAACTTCAAGCCGAAGGTTTAAAATTTACCATCATTGCCACACGTTTTAATGATTTTATTGTTGACCGCTTGGTGGGTGGTGCTGTGGATTATTTAGTGCGCCACGGCTGCCAAGAGCAAGATATAACCATTGTGCGCATACCCGGTGCTTTTGAAATGCCAGTTGTTTGTAAGAAGATTGCTGCTAAAGGCGGAGTTGATGGCATTATAGCCTTGGGTGCTGTAATTCGCGGAGCTACCCCACACTTTGATTTTGTGGCCTCAGAGGCCACCAAGGGCTTGGCCCATGTTTCTCTTGATTATGGCGTGCCCATTGGCTTTGGCCTTTTGACCACCGATAATTTAGAGCAAGCCATAGAACGTGCAGGCTCTAAAGCTGGCAATAAGGGTGTTGAGGCCGCATCAGCCGTGCTTGAGACAGTACAGGTATTAAAGCAGCTCTAAAAATAAGCGTTAAAATATTTTCGTACCAGCAGTTTTTTTGGCTTTGACTATGAAATTATATTGCTAGTATATTTTGGCATACAATTTTTTTTTAGTCTTAATATTTAACTGTTTATATTGAGCACAAGGCATATTTTGAAACAAAATACACAAAAGAAAAATACCCGTCGCCATGAGCGTAGTTTGGCATTCCAAGTACTCTATGCCATCTCATTTTCGCCGGCGCAAAGCATTGATGATGTACGTAGAGTTTTTTGTCAATCTCCAGATAACAACAAAGAGCAAGGTGCAAGTGTGGCCGAAGGGTTTGCTTGGGAGCTTGTATCTGGTGTTTGGACGCATGGTCAGGATTTAGACGAGCTTATTACCCAGTTTTCTCACAATTGGCGTGTGGATCGTATGGGCCGCATTGAGCTTACCATTTTGCGCATGGGCCTTTTTGAAATGCTCTACCGTAAGGATATTCCAACAAAAGTTGCCATAAATGAGGCCCTTGAACTTTCCCGTCAATTTGGTGAGCAAAGTGCCCGTTCATTTGTTAATGGCATCTTGGATGCAACGGCCAAGGCCCTAGAAAATAATACAATACAAAGCAGAGTTTAAACACAAAGCTGGCTTTACTATCATGGCATAGTTGAAAGAGGATTATTATATGGCTCAAGAAAGATATACCCCCGATAATATTGAAAAAAAATGGCAAAGCTTTTGGGATGAACATAAAACCTTTGTTTGCGATCACAAAAGTACTAAACCAAAATACTATGTACTTGAAATGTTGCCCTATCCATCGGGGAACATTCATATGGGCCATGTGCGAAACTATTCCATAGGCGATGTGGTGGCTCGTTTTCGTCGCATGCAGGGCTTTAATGTCTTACACCCCATGGGTTGGGATGCTCTTGGCCTGCCTGCAGAAAATGCAGCTATAAAAAATAATACCCATCCGGCCGCGTGGACATTTTCTAATATTGACAATATGCGCACCCAATTAAGGCGTCTTGGTTACTCCTATGATTGGCAAAGAGAGGTTGCCACTTGTGTGCCAGAATATTATCGCTGGGAGCAATTATTTTTCTTAAAAATGCTTGAAAAAGACTTGATTTATCGCAAAAAAGCTCCGCAAAACTGGTGCCCATCATGTCACACTGTGCTTGCCAATGAACAAGTAATTGAAGGTATATGCTGGCGTTGTGATAGCCAAGTGGAACAAAAAGACTTAACCCAATGGTTTGTACGCATCACAGCCTATGCTGAAGAATTGCTTGCAGATCTTGATATTTTACAAAAAGGCTGGCCGGAGCGCGTCATTGCCATGCAGCAAAATTGGATTGGCAAATCCAACGGGGCGGACATTGCCTTCCCCTTAGAAAAGCCTTCTGAAGATACGGATAAAATACACGTATTTACCACAAGGCCAGATACAGTTTTTGGAGTAACCTTTATGACTCTTGCTCCTGAACATCCCTTGGTTGAGCATTTAATTGCTGGCACAAGTCAAGAGGCAGAAGTAAGGGCATTTATTGAGCGTATCCGCAATATGGATCGCATAGATCGTCAGTCAGACACTCTAGAAAAAGAAGGTATTGCCACAGGAGCTTTTTGCATACATCCTTTTAGTGGTAAAAAAATACCCATTTGGCTTGGAAATTTTGTTTTGGCTGACTATGGAACCGGTGCTGTGATGGGTGTGCCAGCTCATGACCAGCGCGATTTTGAGTTTTCAAAAAAATATAATTTGCCCATACAGCCTGTTATTCAACCTCAAAATTGTGACCCCTTAGACCCAAGCCTTATGCAAGAAGCTTGGACGGGCCAAGGCATTATGTTTAACTCCGAAGGTTTTGATGATTTAGCAAACGAAGAAGGCAAAATTGCTGTTGCCAAAGAGCTTGAAAGTAAGGGGCTTGGTACGTTTACGGTGCAATATCGCCTGCGTGATTGGAATATTTCGCGCCAGCGTTATTGGGGCGCACCCATACCCATAGTTTATTGTGACACTTGTGGCGTTGTGCCTGAGCGTGAGGAAAACTTACCCATAATCTTGCCCTTGGATGTGAAAACTCAAGCCGATGGCCGCTCACCCTTGCCAGATACGGCATCTTTTTATGAATGTACTTGCCCCGTGTGTAATAAGCCGGCTCGCCGTGAAACAGACACCATGGATACCTTTGTGGAGTCTTCATGGTATTTCTCACGCTATGCCGATGCACGTAATGAAAGTGCACCATTTGATAAGGATATTATCAAATATTGGATGCCAGTAGACCAGTACATAGGCGGTGTTGAACATGCCATTTTGCATTTGCTTTATTCACGCTTTTATACCAAGGCTTTGCGCGATTTAGGATTTTATCCTGAAGGTTTGGATGAACCTTTTACCAACTTACTCACCCAAGGAATGGTCTTAAAAAATGGGGCAAAAATGTCCAAGTCCAAGGGAAATGTGGTAGATCCAAGTATTATGATTGATAAATATGGCGCAGATACTGTGCGCTTATTTTGCTTATTTGCAGCTCCGCCTGAAAGAGATTTTGACTGGTCAGAAACTGGTATTGAAGGAGCTTCACGCTTTTTAAATCGCGTTTGGCGGCTTTTTTATGAGGAACATGCATATTTATTACCTATGATGTCGTGCTCTTCCACTGCCGCTGATGCCACCGATGACATAGCTCGTGAACTACGCCGCAAAGAGCACTTAACGGTGAAAAAGGTACATGATGACATTGCTAAATATCAATTAAATACAGCCATTGCGGCTATAATGGAGCTAGTAAATGCCATGTATCTTGCCCGTGAGCATTTGCACAAAGACAAAGCGACAAGTAAGGTATTTTCTTCAGCCATGGGCACAGTGCTCACATTGCTTTGTCCTTTTACTCCACATATTTGCGAAGAAATATGGCAAGAGCTTGGGCATAGTAGCAAGGTAACAGATGCCCCTTGCCCACAATGGCAAGCCGAGGCCGTTGCCCAAGATGTGGTTACAGTGGTCATTCAAATAAATGGTAAGTTGCGCAGTAAAATAGATGTAGCTGTAGATAGCCCCAAGGATGCCGTGGAAAACTTAGCCCTTGCTGACGCTAGCATTAAGAAGCATTTAGATGGTAAAACTGTGCGGAAAGTGATTATTGTGCCCAATAAACTTGTGAATATTGTTGCCGGATAAAAGTTTAATGTGCAAGGTAAAGAGGATTAATCATGCCAAGACCTGCATTTTCTTTTTGTGTAAGCCCAGATGCAGGGCTAATCAAGGCGCGTATTGAAAGCCTTGTGGCTGAGCATTTGGCAGATGCAGATAAGTGGGAGCGGCATGTTTATTGGGGTGATGATGACCTTGGACAAAGTTTTTGGAATAATTTGACCCTGCAAGGTCTTTTCAATACGCCTAAATTACTCATTGTGCGCAATGCTCAAAACCTGCCTGCCGCCACGTGGAAAAGCCTTTCAGCAAGCCTTGCTTCATCCAGCGATAGCACTTGGCCTATCCTTTGCCTAGAAGTGGCATTTGAGAAAAAGCAACCCAAAATCCCAGCTCATATTGCAAAATTAAAATGCTTTAGCGTTGGTGATGGCAACGGCTGGGTGTGGCGTGGTGCCGGGCTTGATGTGCAAGGGGCCAAGAATTATGTGCAAAGTAGGGCTAAGCATTATGGGCTTAGCTTTGAGCCTCACGTGCTCGACGCACTTTGCGCATCTACACCTCCCGATGCTACCGCCCTTGAAAACGAAATACAAAAGCTTATCCTTGCTGCCCCTGAAGGCAGGATTAGTATGGATATGATTAATGTTGGCGCATATTTACCTGAGTCAAACATCTTTGCCTTTATTTCTTGTATTCAGTCCGGCAATATAGCCGCTGCTTGGCGTGAGATTTATCGCGGGCAAAAGGATGTGGCGGCACTGTTTTTCCCTTTTTTGGCCTTGCTTTCCCGCGAAGCGCGTATACTCTGGCAAATACTCACTAAGGAGCCGGTACACTTACATTTTTCTGTAGTTCAAAGTAAGGAACAATGTGCCAAAAAACTTGGTTTTGCAGGTGTTGCAAAAATATTTGCTTATATTGTACAAGCGGAACAACAAGTAAAAAGCGGCCAATGTGATGCTGAGCAAGCCTTGGAAAGTATGGTTATTAATCTTGTGATGCTCTTTAGGGCTTAAGGGCTGATGGGGTCACGAGATTGTGCTTGTATAAATAATTTTTTTCATTACCCCTTGCCTAACTCGTAGGACTGCTTACATATGTCATCGAGCAAAAAGAATATTAACCCGCATGGTGGGCACAGGCAGCGTTTAAAAAAGCGTTTTTTGCACGATCCACAGCATACTGAAGACTACGAACTTCTTGAGTTATTGCTAGGATATGGCCTTATGCGTAAGGATACAAAACCGTTAGCCAAAGCCTTGTTGGCGCGTTTTGGCACCTTGCGTAATGTGCTGGATGCAAGGAAGGAAGAACTTGAAGATGTGCCCGGCTTTGGGGTAGGCCTTTGGACTTTGTGGCAAGTGTTGCGTGAATGTATGGCAAGGCATGCCATTGCACCGCTTTTAGAAAAAGAAGTGTTGGCCACACCACAAAGTGTTGCTTTAGCAGCAAAAAGGCGTCTTGTGGGTCATAGTCATGAGGAGTGTTGGATAGCCCTGGTAGATGCTGGTAATCGCTGCATAGCGTGGGAGCGAATTAGCAGCGGTGGACTAGATAGTATTAATATAACACCGCGTGATGTAATAGCAAAAGCTCTTGAGCGTAAGGCGCATGGTTTTATATTGGTGCATAATCATCCCGGCGGCAGTACCAAGCCGTCACGAGCGGATATGATTATTACCGAAGAGTTGCGTAACCTTGCTCCGCGTATGAATGTACGCTTTATTGAGCATATTATTATAACAGAAAAGGAATGTTGTAGCATATTGTTAAATCAGTATTTTTAAGTTATTTTTATAGTTTATGCTACATATTGAGGAGTATTTGCATATGTCTGATCAAGAAAATGATACTACGAATTTAGACACTCAAGAAAGTGCAGATTCAGAAATAGAAACCATTACCATAGAAAAAGTGATGGACGAAGATATTAATAGCGACGAGCCTTCTGTAGTGGAAGATGCTCCTTTGCCAGATGTTTTGCCTGTATTGGCTGTGCGCGATGTAGTTGTTTTTAACTATATGATATTACCTCTCTTTATCGGTAGGGAAAAGTCAGTTAAAGCTGTGGAAGCAGCCTTAGAAAAAGATAAACATTTATTCATATGCACCCAAAAAGAAGAGCAAAACGAAGACCCTAGCCCAGATGAGCTCTATAGTTTTGGCTCTGTGGTTAATGTTATGCGTATGCTTAAGATGCCTGACGGACGTATTAAAGTCTTAGTGCAGGGTGTTCAGCGTGCTAGCATTAAAAACTACATTCAAACAGAGCCCTTTTTGGAAGCAGAAATTGATTTGCATGAAGAAGAACCCTATGTTGCAACACCAGAAACAGAAGCTCTTTTGCGTTCTGTGCGTGAACAAAGTGAGAAAATACTCGAGCTTAGAGGTATAGCCAACACAGATATAGTTAACGTATTGCAAAGCGTGGATGAGCCAGGTCGCTTAGCAGATCTTATTGCAGCAAACTTGCGCATGAAGATTGAAGATGCCCAAAAAATATTGGAAACCAAAGACCCATTGCAACGCCTACTCCTTGTGAATGTTCAGCTAAATAAAGAAGTTGAAGTGGCAACCATGCAAGCGCGTATTCAGTCTTCAGCCCGTGAAGGTATGGATAAAGCCCAAAAAGATTATTTTTTGCGCGAGCAATTAAAGGCCATTCGCCATGAGCTTGGCGATCCTGCGGGTGAAAATGACGATGATGAAATGGAAGCACTGGCTAAAGCCATAGCTAAGGCCGGTATGTCTAGAGATGTGCGTAAGGAAGCAGAAAAGCAGCTACGTCGCCTTGCCTCCATGCATTCTGACTCATCCGAGGCCAATGTGGTGCGCACATATTTAGACTGGCTAGTAGAGCTACCGTGGAAGAAAACCAGTCGCGATAATTTAGACATTAAGCATGCGGCAAAAATTTTGGATGAAGATCACTACGCTCTTACAAAAATTAAGGATAGAATTTTAGAATACTTAAGTGTGCGCAAGTTGAACCCCAATTCCAAGGGCCCCATTCTCTGCTTTGTGGGCCCTCCCGGCACTGGCAAAACATCTCTTGGACGTTCCATCGCAAGGGCCATGGGGCGTAAATTTCAACGCTTTTCCCTTGGTGGTATGCGTGATGAAGCTGAAATTCGCGGGCATCGGCGTACTTATATTGGATCAATGCCCGGACGCATTATCCAAGCCCTTAAGCAAAGTGGTACAAAAAATCCGGTTATTGTGCTGGACGAGCTTGATAAAGTGGGTTCAGATTTTCGAGGTGATCCCTCAGCGGCTTTGTTAGAAGTGTTAGATCCTGAACAAAATAACACTTTTAGCGATCATTACCTCAATGTACCCTTTGATCTTTCCAAGGTAATGTTTTTATGCACAGCCAACGTGCTTGACACCATTCCCGCAGCCCTTAGGGATAGAATGGAAATTATAACCCTTCCCGGCTATACGGCAGAAGAAAAGAAAGCCATTGCCAAGCGGCATCTTTTGCCTAAACTTATTGCTGATAATGGATTAAAACCTAAAGATTTTCATATATTAGATACTGCCATTGATCGCATCATTAAGCAATATACCCGTGAGGCGGGTTTACGTAATCTTGAGCGTGAGCTTGGTTCTGTTTGCCGTAAAATGGCGCGTAAAAAGGCCGAGGGCAAAAAGGGGCCATTTAAGGTAACCATGGGGCAAATACCCAAACTCTTAGGTGTGCCACGCTTTGTGGAAGACGATAAAGCCAAGCAATTAAATCCTGGTTCTGCTTTTGGCCTTGCTTGGACGGCCTTTGGCGGGGAAGTGTTGCAAGTGGAAGTGACGCTTATGAAGGGCAAGGGCTCTTTATTAATGACTGGTCAGTTGGGTGATGTAATGAAGGAGAGTGCGCAGGCTGCTCTTTCCTACATTCGTAGTAGGGCGAAGGAGTTAAGTATTGACCCTGATTTTGCACGTAAATTTGATATACACATACACGTGCCAGCAGGTGCTACGCCCAAGGATGGCCCGTCAGCCGGTATTACCTTGTGCACGGCCTTAGTTTCAGCTTTAATGGATAAGAGTACTAACAGCCAACTGTGCATGACTGGAGAAATTACCTTACAGGGTAGAGTTTTGCCTGTGGGTGGTATTAAAGAAAAAATCTTAGCTGCCGTTGCGCGTGATTTGCAGCATGTGATTATACCTAAGCAGAATGTAAAAGACCTTGAGGATGTACCAAAGAACTTGCTTGCGCGAATACATGTGCATGCAGTTAGCCATATTGATGAAGTTTTGCCTCTAGCCTTTGAAAAGTAGACCACCGAACTAAAAAAATATTTTTTAAGACTCCTGCGCAATTCATTGTGCAGTGGTCTTTTTTTAGGGTTTGTCATCAAAATAAAAACCCCCCACCAGCCAAGGCTGGTGGGGGCTTTGATTATTGATAAAGTCACTTGGGTGGAAACCTTTTGTGAACAAAAGGTTTCCACCCAAACCCCCTTTCCAAAAAACTTTAACGGCAACAATATGTTATCGTTGAAAGAACGTTTTTGCTGCAATCACAAACGTTAAATTTAAATACCATAACCCCCCACCAGCTAAGGCTGGTGGGGGGTTTCAATTTTGTAGTGTGAATTATTTCAAACTAACTTTCGTTATATTGGTCTACATTTACTGTCTTACCCTTAACAACAAAGAGTACAAGAGCAGCCACAGCGACACCGGCACCAATCATATTGGATGTTTCAATGGGCATGCCAAAGCCAAGGCCCTTCATGAAGCAAATATAACTAATGGTTGCGGCAGTCATGAATGCTGCTGGCAAGGATGCAATCCAATGGAAACGATCATTGCGATATAAGTAGGCAGCACCAGACCAAAGCACTAGAGCAGCAAGGGTTTGGTTGGCCCAGCCGAAGTATCTCCACAGTATGCTAAAGTCAATTTGAGTTAATGCTGCACCGATTAAGAATAGAGGCACAGCAATGGTTAGACGCTTAACAGCTTCTTTTTGTGAATAACCAATAACTTCTGCAATGGTAAGACGGGCAGCGCGGAAGGCTGTGTCACCAGAAGTAATAGGTAGAACAATAACACCAAGAATGGCAAGAACACCACCAACGCTACCCATAAGGGCGTAAGATGCATCAGCAACTACTTTACCAGGGCCGCCAGCGGCAATGGCTTCTTGAAGTAGCTCAGGTGTTTGGTAGAAAGTCATACCAACGGTTGCCCATACAAGACCAATGAAGCCTTCGGCAATCATGCTAC
>CAYJIU010000057.1:0-13439 GCA_964370305.1 uncultured Desulfovibrionaceae bacterium | reverse complement strand
CCGGCATCCTGGTCCCAAACCAGGCGCGCTACCAAACTGCGCCACGTTCCGTTGTTGAGCAATACTTTTAGGGTAAAGTTGCAAAGCTTGCAAGTAAAAAATGCATATTTTTTATTTTTTTAAAAAGCTTTTTCCTTACAGAGTTTTGCGCGTGGCTGTTTTAAGGCTTTTGTAATCCGTTATGTACGGTCTTTGAAGTGTTGGAGGCAAAGGGATTTGTGGTGTATATTAAGACGTGTGTCTTACTGCTAAGCAAGTTTGCTTGCTTTGGCTGTGCAAATACCTTGAAGTGGGGTGTGGCATCAAATGGAAAAACTCCAGCCTTTTTGGGGCTGGAGTTTTGTTGACGAACTAGAGAAGATGGTTTTACTATTAGCCCTTTGCGCAGAGGTGCAAAGGGCTAATTTTTTAGTTTATTGTTTGTTTTATTGAGCTTGGCTAACTCTTTTTTGTCCGTCCCACACCATGTCTGCCTCTGGCAGTACAGGAAGAAGCTTAGTCCAAGGATGCTGCTGTAAGAATTCAGCATCTTGTTGTAATTTACGGCTAAGTTCTTTGATTGGTGGAACAATGGTCTTAATATCACCAGCTATGACAGCATTTATGCCATAGTTGGTAGCTTCACTTGCAAGGTCAATAGCTTTTTGGCTAAATTCCATGGAGGACATAAGTGTATCAATAGCCTTAGCGGGGTTATGGAAACCAACGCTATTTTCTGCTGATACATAATCCCAGAATAGCTGGCCTTTACGTACCATATCACGAGCTTCTACCATAAGTGCGTCATAATTCATATTCTTTTCACCAAGATAATCGGCCGCAAGGCGGACAGCTTCGTGAGCCTTAACAGACACTTCTTGAGCCTTGAGGAGTTGGCTAAAGGTCTTGTCTTGGGTATAAATTACACGCTCTTTTAGGTATTCGGCAGTTTTATCAGCATGACACTGCCGGCACGCAGTCATGTTAGGATCTTTAAGTGGAGCTGTCCACCAGTGGCTAGAGATTTTCTTGCCATCTACGCGCTCGTAGCTCATATGACAATCAGCACAAGAAACGCCGGCGGAACCGTGAGGGCCGTCGATCCATGTTTCATATTCAGGATGCTGCATTTTAATCATAGGTGTTTTAGATGCGGCGTGAGTCCAATCTGCAAACTGGCCATTTTTGGGGCCATGGCTTTTGTAGTATTGGTATATATCTTCTGGGTTCATGCCGTTATCCCAAGGAAATACTGGTTTTCCTGGTGCAGGGCCGTTATCTTTGTGTTGGAAGTAATATTCCACGTGACACTGGGCACAAACAAGGGTGCGCATTTCATTACGTGAAATTTTTTCAATATCGCGGCCACTTTTCTTAAGCCAATCTTTTAGCGGCTCAGAATAGAGGCGAAGTTCCATGGTTTCTGGGTTGTGGCAGTTAGCACAACCGATGGTGTGATCTCTTGCGTCTAATTTATCACGATATTCGTTGGAGTTTCCGCCCCAGAATTTATCGCCTTTTTCTTCAACCCATTCCATCATTTTTGGAGTTTTACAGTTCCAGCAAGAGGCAGGTAATGCACCATTTTCGGAAAAACGATTGATACGGTCAATATTTACCAAGTCATCAATGGCAAAGGTATGCCCGCGAGCTTCGTTGTATTCATAACTAAAGGGATAGCCAAGCCATAGGTTTTTCAAATATGGCTGAGCGTGTTTGTAACCCTTGGGTAGAGGTGAAAAATCGTCATTTTTGCGATAGTGGACTGAGCCTTTATATTCAGTCATAACAGAGTGTTCCTCATTTTTTTCAAATGAAGCATACTGTGCTGGGAATGGTTTTTTAAAGGCTGAGTTGGCAATTTCATCTTTTGAAAGACCAGAATTAAATTTTGGTGTTTCAAGGTCTGTGCTGGTATCAGTGCAGCCGCCCGCCAGCAAAAGGCAAAAGACCACAACTAGACCAGAAAAAGTTCTAATTTTATTCATCGGCTACCATCCTTGTGCTGATGGGTTTTTTGCGCATATGCGCGACATTACGGTGACAATCAACGCAATATGCCTTTGCTTCCATGCTTGCCACATTCATATTGGTCATGGCGTGACAGGATTTACAATTGGCATTGACCACATCCTTTGTTGAAACACTAAGATCCAAGGCTACATCCTTACCTTGGAGATTAGATGCAAAATCTCTTAAACCTTCTGCGGCTTTAAAGGGTATTTTGCTCATCAACTGGGTGGGTGCGTGACAGCTATTACAAGACACATTGGCATGTGTGGACATTTTATGGGTCACTGCTGCTTCAGCCATAACGTGACATTTTCCACAAAAAGGTCTTTGATCTGTGTAGTGCATAGCTACAGCCGCACTAGCAAAAAGACCAACCCCCACAGCAATGCCTAGTAACACCATTTTTAGCCACGGGCCGTGGCAAGATGCTCCCATACATTACCTCCTTAATTCTCCGTATCAACCCTATGATGATACTTTGTGATTTATATTACAAGAAGCGTGCCTAAATTGTCAGTTTTTGCGTCTAGCATAAAATGAAAGTTCTCAGTGTGAAATTATATGATTCAAGTGAAAATTTGTAAAAAATAATTTTATAATATCAAATGATTATGCATTACAGGCAAAGCGTATATCTAAATGTATATAAAGTTCTTTTGCACTAAGTAGTAAAAAAATTATAAGTAATCATTCTTAGTCTTGATTTTTTCAGAAAAATATGACAAATTTTCAGATATGCATGACAAGAATAATAATCAACTCGCAAAGTCTTTTTGGCTAAAACTACGTTATGTTTTGGTGCTCAGTGTGCTATGGTGTTTATTTATGGTATTATTGTATAATAATGCCAGTTCTTCCAACACCGAGCACATGGAAAATCAAATGCTTACCCAAGCACAAACTTTATATAGTTTTGTGCTTGATACCCGTAATTGGAATGCTAAACATGGCGGAGTGTATGTGCGTGAAAGTGATTTTGGTAAGCCCAATGAGTGGATACCTGCGGATAATCGAACTATTAATATGCCCGATGGTTCACGTTTTGTCTTGGTAAATCCAGCCTATATGAGCAGGCAGATTAGTGAAAGCAGTAGATTGCAAGGGGCCCATTTTAAGATAATTAGCGTAAAGCCATTGCGGCCAGAAAATATGGCCGACAGTTGGGATGTGCTCGCATTTGAAAAAAACGCTTTAGGTGAGGCTGAGGTGTATTCATATTTATCTGATGATAATGGTTTGCGCTTTCGATATTTAAAGCCGTTATACGCGCTTGACTCTTGTTTGTATTGTCATAAAGGCATTAAAGAGGGAGAGGTGCTTGGTGGCATTAGTGTAAGCCTTGATGCAAGAGCAATGTTTCATAACTTAAATGAGCAAAATGACAATCTTTTTCTTGCTTATGGTTTTATGGCACTTGTTGGTACTACTTGCTTTGGTGGCATAGGTTTTTTGCGTCATCGTAAGGAGCAGCTTAGAGAAGCCCAAGAAAAAATGAAGGATGCCTTTGTGGCGAATATGAGTCATGATATGCGTACTCCCTTGACCGGTATTATAGGTATGACTCAATTGCTTGTGCAGGATGCTAAACTAGATGAACATAAAAAAGCAGTCTCTTATCTGCATCTTGCCAGCACTTCACTTTTGGAGATGGTGTCAGATATTACTGACTATGCAGCTCTAAGCTCTGGTAAAGTGCATTTAAATATGACAAATTTTGATTTGCGCTATGAACTTGAGTGTTGCTGTGCCCTTTTTTTGCCACAATGCAAGCTTAAAGGTTTGAATTTAGAACTTTTTGTACAAGAGGGTACTCCGCCATATTTGGTTGGTGATGCCCTAAGAATACGGCAAGTTTTAGGCAATATTATTAATAATGCTGTGAAATTTACTGAAAGTGGTAAGATAAGTATCCACGTGCTTTATAAGGATGATGTTTTATTTATTGATGTTATGGATACTGGCTCAGGCATTGCCAAAGCAGACCAAGAAAATATTTTTACCCGCTTTGAACGCGGACAAGCCGCCAGCCAAAGTGACAAACCAGGCACAGGGCTTGGACTGGCTATTGCTTCAGAGATGTTACAGCTTATGCATGGTAGGATTGAGCTTAAAAGTACATTGGGTGAAGGATCGTGCTTTAGCTTGATAATACCTGTAAGCATAGGGCAAAAGCCAAGTGATAGTATGACCCAAGAAGTGCCTGTGCAGGGCGAAGCCATTGAAAAGGAAGACATTGAAAAAAATGAAAATTTATGTGCAGGATTGCAAGTCCTTCTAGCTGAAGATAGTGCGGTAACAGCTTATTTTGTACAAACTGTACTCGAAAAAATTGGCTGCCAAGTGTACGTGGTCACCAGTGGCGAAGAAGCTTTAGAGCTTGTAACTAAAGTTAAGCCGGATGTAATTTTACTGGATATGCGTATGCCAGGCATTGATGGCCTAACCACTGCAAATAACATTAGAGCCCATACAGACCATGCTAAAACTCCTATTATCTTAATGAGTGCGTCTATTTTAGATATGGATAGGCAAATCCTGCAATCCTTAAACATTGAACACATTTTACTTAAGCCTGTCACAGCTAGTGAAATTGTGAATTTAGTTTTAAGCGTTACAAATATTCATGCTTTACCGCTTTTTGAGCGTGCCCTTGCTTTGGATGCACTTGATAATGACGAGCAACTTTTAACAAAACTCATACATGTTTGGCTTGATGACTATGAAGCGCAGCATACACGCTTGCTTGCGGGCATTGAGCAAGGTGAATCAATTTGTGCGCTTGCTCACGCCATGAAAAATTCTGCAGCAACATTATATTTAACTCGTCTTAGACATGAGGCGACACAAGTGGAAAGCAAAGCTTGTTTGGATTATACAAAGCTTGTTGAAGCCCATGTTGCTACATATAACTACCTTAAAAGAAGGATTAAATTCAATGCCTAAAGTCTTGATTATTGATGATGAGCCTGTGCTTCGGGCGTTGGTGGCAGATGTGGGGCAACGGCTTGGATTTGAGGTTTTACAAGCCAGCACCATTGCCGAAGGCTTAAAACAGGGTCAAGATGGCGTTGATGTGGTGATTTTAGATAAAATGCTACCTGATGGTGATGGACTTGCTAGAATTAAAGAGATTACAAGTCTTCCCGGTGAACCCAATGTGCTTGTAATTACTGGGCATGGTGATGGTGATACGGCTGAAACTGCTTTACGTTCTGGGGCCTTGGAGTTTTTAACCAAGCCCTTTGGAGTGCAAAAGATATTGCAAGTGTTAAAGCAGACCATGGCTTATCGCAGACGTAAAACACAGCACAATATTGAGATACAATTTGATCGTTCAAATATATTGGGCACAAGTTCTGCTTTAAACGAAGCCTGCTCACGCTTGCAAGATGCCGCGGCCAGTGATGTGAATGTCTTGTTATTGGGTGAAACTGGCGTTGGTAAAGAGCTTTTTGCCAAGACTCTTTATCAAAATTCTTTGCGTGCAAATGGGCCTTTTGTGGCTGTTGATTGCGCGGCCTTGCCCGAAACATTGGTTGAGAGCCATCTTTTTGGGCATGTACGCGGTGCTTTTACTGGAGCGGATAAGGCTAGGGAAGGGCTTTTGCTAGCCGCGCACAAGGGCACATTATTTCTTGATGAAGTGGGTGAGCTTCCTTTAAGCATGCAGAAGGCTTTTTTGCGTGCCTTGGAGCTAAGACGCTTTCGTCCCGTAGGTAGTGTGGATGAGGTGCAAAGTGATTTTCGCTTAGTGGCCGCCACCAATAGGGATTTGGCACAGCTGGTTGAGGAAGGAACTTTTCGCAAAGATCTTTTATATCGCCTGCAGGGCATGACCATACGTATTCCTCCACTGCGTAATCGCAGGGAAGATATAGCCACCCTTGCCGCATATGCTGTGCATAAATATTGTGAAAAATATCAAATGTCTATTAAGGCAATGGAAGCGCATTTTATTGAGGCATTGCAAGCATACACCTGGCCTGGGAACGTGCGCGAGCTTATGCATAGTATTGAGCGCGCTTGCGTTGCGGCCAAGGGCGAATATGAACTATTTACCGTACATTTACCGACAGATATACGTGTAAGCATTGCCCGTGGCTTACAAGAAATCCATCAGAATCAATCTGTACCAAGTCTTAATATAAAAAACATATTTGATGAAGATTTGCCCCCACTTAAAGAATGGAAGTCAAAGATGGAGCGTAACTATATCCAGCAAGCATTGTTACAAGGTGGTGGGGATATACGCAAATGCGCTGCTATTGCAGGAATTTCTCGAGGCCATTTTTATGAACTCTTAAAAAAGCATAACTTAGCTATGCAGTAGTTCTTATATTTTAGCTAGTGGATGCTTGAAAAACTATCCCCCTGATTTCAAAAATTGCCCAAAATGCGCATTATGCTCTTGTTTCTGGCAATTTTATTAGTTTATTTTGACTGTAAAAATAACTTGTTTTACATGTTTATCTTGTTTTTTCGTGCCGACTATTTAACCAATAATTTAGAGTATTATAAAGTAGTTTTGGTGAAATGGGTTTTGTGATATGGTCATTCATACCATGCTTAAGGCTGATTTCTTTATCACCCACCATGGCATGAGCAGACATGGCAATAACTGGTAGATGTTTATACTTGCTTTGTTCACGTATTTTTGTGCTGGCTGTGAGGCCATCCATAACTGGCATTTGAATATCCATAAGTACGAGATTATATTCATTTTTATCAAGCATATCCAATGCTTCTTGGCCGTTGGCAGCAATGTCTACAGTATAGCCTACGCTAGTTAAAAGCTGTTCGGCTATAATTTGATTAATCTCATTGTCTTCCACCAGCAATATGTGGGCATTGGTATTTGTTTGCTCATGGGGCAGGTCTGAGAATGGCAATTCAGGCATTGACGCTTCAACAGCTTCGGGTAGTTTAAATCTAGCCGTGAAAATAAATGTAGATCCTTTACCAATGGTGCTTTCTACCCAGATTTCGCCGCGCATCATTTCTACAATGCGCTTGGAGATGGTTAGCCCAAGGCCAGTGCCTCCATACATGCGCGTAACTGAAGTGTCTGCTTGAGTAAAGGCCGAAAAAAGACTATCAATTTGCTCTGTGGTTAAACCAATACCGGTGTCACTAATAATAAATCTATAAAGCATTTCGCCAGCAGTGTTGTCGTTAGCTTCTATGTTTAAAGACACAGAGCCATGATGGGTAAATTTAATGGCATTGCCTATAAGGTTTATGAGGACTTGCTTTAGGCGTATGGGATCACCCAATATGGTTATGGTGGCATGTGTGCCTTCATCCATGAGGCAAGCTAGCAACTTCTCTTTGATTTGAGGCATAAAGAGGCTTTGTATCTCGGAACATATTTCATGTAAGGTAAAGGGGATTTCTTCAATTTCAAGCTTGCCAGCCTCAATTTTGGAAAAATCTAATATATCATTAATAATACGCAATAAATTATTAGCCGAAAGCACAGCTTTATCTAAATAATCTTGTTGTGATGCGTTGAGCTCAGTATGAGATAATATGTGCAGTAGGCCCAAAATACCATTCATGGGCGTGCGGATTTCATGACTCATATTGGCTAGGAATTCACTCTTTGCCTTAGCACTTTGCTCTGCCGCTTGAGTGGCTGTGTGGGCTTTATCAAGGGCAGCGTTTATTTCTCGTAAATCTCTAACATAAGAGATAATGGATTTTTCATCATTAATAACTGTACTTTTTAATATTACATCGCATGGTACTATTTCACCATAAATAGTTTTAGCTATAGTTTCTATGCGAAAATGCCCTTTTTCCATAGCTTGTTGCAGGGCATCCTTGATCATATCTTCTGATCTTTTGCCATCAGGTTGGAATTCAGGAAATAATTTATGGAAATTGTTCATAAACTCTTGGGGTGTTTTAAACCCAAACAATTTTGCTCCAGCCTCATTACACTCAATCAATGCTCCATTTGGATCAAATAGATTTACACAAAGGGGGGATGAATCAATAATAGTCCTGATGCGTGTTTCTGCTTCTTGAATTTTTTTGATATGAGCTTTTGTTTCTCGTAAGTCACGCATATAATTAATAATAATATCTTTACCGTGGACGTTTGTACGAAGGAGTTTTGATTCAACCGGGATTAGTTCACCATTTAAGTGTCTACCAACAGCCTCAACGATGTATTCTCCATTTTCCCACGCATTAACTAGGCTAATACGCGATAATTCATATGAACTTGTACCATCGGGCTGGAATTCAGGCATACCCTTGTGCCCACTGTGCAAAAAATCTTCCTTAGATTCAAAACCAAAAAGCTTAACTATGGCCTCATTACAATCAATACGCTTAAATGTTGCATCTAGGATGCTAATGGCCAGCGGCACACCATCAAGCATGGCTTGAGTAAATTCTTCCGCGGCTCGCGCCATTTGATTAGATTCTTCTATTTCTCTTAAATCCTTAACATATCCTGCCATCATTTCTTCGCCGTTGTGCTCAACGCGAACCACGATCACTTCGGTGGGGATGGGTTTTTGGTTCAAATCTTGACCCACCCAATAGGTTGAGGCACTACCGTTAAGTAGTCCGTCTTGCAAAGTTGCATGCATGCGATCAAAAGACTTTACACCATCGGGTTGGTATTCAGGGATAAGATTTATAAAGTGATCAATAAATTCATAATCTTCTTCTAGCCCAAACATTAAAGATATGGCCTTATTGCTGCCAATTAGCTTAAATTCCTTATCCCAAATCAAGGTTCCAAGCGGGCAAGCGTCCAAAAGAATTTTTGTGTATTGTTCAGCCTTGTGTAGTTGAGATATGTTTTCATAATTATCGCGTAAATCCAATAAATATGCTACAACAGCAGGTTTGCCGTTGTGCTCCCCTCGCACGAGGGTTACATCACAAGGAATGAGCTCTCCATTTTTATTTTGGTGTATCCAGTTTAGACGACTATAACCAACATCAAAGACTTGTTGAAGGTTCTGTGATATTTTTTTAGATGATTTTTCCCCATCGGGTTGATACTCAGGGCTTAGATGTGTAAAATTTTCTATAAAATCTTGTTCGTCTTGTAAACCGAACATGCGCACAGCCTCTTTACTACATTCAAGCAGCTGCATATCCTCAGACCAAGTGTTTGTAGCTAGAGGCATGGTATCAAGTAAGAACTGTTTATGTCTTTTGTCTGCTTTAATTATATCTTCACGGGCAATGATTTCTCGCATATCGCGTACATAACTGGCTAAAAATGCTTTGCCATCTTGCATTGTTCGTACAAGTGTAATCTCTGTAGGGACAAGTTCGCCATTAAGTTTTTGATGTGTCCAATTAAATGTACACTTTCCGTCCTTGAGAGTCGTTTCTATATGAGTGTGTGCAAGTTCAACTGATGGTGTACCACAGGGTTGAAACGGTGGTATAAAATCAAGGTAGTTTAGCACGTACTCGTCGGTATTTTTGAGATCAAATAGGTCAATATAGGCTTGATTGCAGTAGATAGCTTCAAATTTATCGTTCCAATAGCTAAAGCATATAGGCATAGAGTCAATAAATTCTATGGCTAGATGAGGGGGGAGGCACAAGCTATCTTTACTTGACATAATGAAAATCCATAGGGTATTTGTGAACTTTGTTAAATAATTTTATATGGATAAAGTCAATCAATACATTTTCAACATATGACAAATTCTGTGCATTGGCAAGTGTTTTTTAATAGGTGGGTAAGGGGTTTCTACGTGATTGTGATGTGCAAAATGTTTTTTTATGTAGTTTTTTAAGGCATGGATTGCCACAGCCTGCCCAGAGGGGAGCGTAGCTCGACGTGGGGTTACATCGCTATTGGTTTGATTTTTAAGCATAATTTACGAGGCGATGCTCCTAGCAATGACCATCGCTGAATCGGGAGTCATCACGAGGGAAAACGCTTCGCTAATTGGATTAGGTAATGAAATTACTAGCGTTTTCCAGCGGCGATCCATTTTCAGAATTTATATCAGAGGACATAGTCTTTCAAATTAGATTGATGTCGTGCTCGACACAACGAAGCAATCCATAAAAAATTTTGCAAAGCACTATGATTATCTAGTCTGATTTATTGTATAAAAACACTTCCCACTTCAAGGAAGGAGGTAGTACTATAGAAAAATTACGATACTATGGTGGTGTAGTTGAGATGCGTTTGCCCTAATTCTTTGCATTATCATACTTGACGCCAAAGCTATCTGAGGGCAAAATGACGAAGGAAGGTTTTAATAGATTTAAACAATTTTAACGCGAGTCTAATATGAACAAATATATCATTGAAGAATTAGAAATAAATCCTTATTTTGACTTAGAGCTTGTTATGCGCACAAGTCAAGAAACACGTATAGGCGGCACAGTTTTAGAGCGATTTGCCACGCTTTGGGAAGATTGGAGCCAAAAAACTCGTCTGTGTACCGTGGATACTGGCAAGGTAAAATACCTCGTGGTCTGGTTACCAGAAGAAGTAGAAGAAGCCATTGACACAGCCTGGGCTGAATCACCATCCCAAGCTTATTTAGATAATGCCCTTGCTCAAAGCATTTGCATGGGGGCAGTGCATGAAATTTTACCAGAAGTAGAAGATGCCGGCTGTGCACCAGCTCCAAGGCCCACCGATACCTTACGTGCAGCTCTACAAGAAGCTGGTATTCCTTACAAAGACGATGGCCCAAGTCTTTCTCGCCGTTTTGCTGTGGTTACGCATTATCCTTTTAAAGGTGCATGTGAGATATGCCATTTGCAGGAAAACTGTCCTAAGGGGCAAGGTCAAGCTGGGGCTGCGTCTGTGGTTTTACCTGGATATGAGCGTGGATAACGAGTCCCCAAAACTCACAGATAATCTTGGGCGTGTGGCACGCTACTTGCGTTTATCGGTTACAGATCGTTGTAATTTACGATGTATTTATTGCCAAAGTGACGCCTTGCACACTTTTATTCCGCATGAAAATGTCTTGCGTTATGAAGAGATGCTTTGCGTGGTGGGTGCAGCTGTTGGCATGGGGATAAAAAAACTTCGCCTAACCGGTGGGGAGCCTTTTGCCCGCAAAGGTTTTATGTCTTTTGTGGAGATGTTGCGCCAGAATTTCCCTGCGGTTGATTTGCGCATTACAACTAATGCAACCTTGGTTTTACCCCATGTGAATAAATTGCATGAATTAGGGGTGCGTGGCATAAATATTTCTTTAGACTCTTTTGATGTCACAACGTTTGAGCGTATAACGCGTAAAGATGCCTTGGCAGAAGTATTAAAGACTATGGATGCCTTACTTGATGTGGGCATGCACATAAAAATAAATGCTGTGGCCATGCGCGGTGTAACTGATAAAGAGCTTAAAAGCTTCATTAACTTCGCCATGCAACATCCCGTAGATGTGCGCTTTATTGAATTTATGCCCATGGGCAGTGATACCATGTGGAGTGATATGAATTTTATTTCTGCCGAAGAGCTTTTGCAAAAAGCATCTTCATATGCAGATCTTACTTTAGATGCGCGCTCTGCGGCCAAGGATGCTGAGCAACAAATCTATAATGGCCCTGCGCGCATGTATAAATTAACTTCCGGCCTTGGGCGCATAGGTTTTATAACGGCTATGTCTAATCACTTTTGTAATTCATGCAATCGCTTACGTGTGACTTCTGATGGATATGTGCGTACCTGCCTTTTTGCAGACGATGAATATGGTTTGCGGGGTATTTTGCGCAGTTTACGGGTAAGTCCTGAGCGCAAAGAGATATTAATACGCGATGTTATGCAAAAAGCCATGAAGTCAAAGCCCATTGGTGATATTTTGCTTAAAGCCAAGCAAGCTACAGCCGTTGCTAAAAAGAATATGGTTTCCATTGGGGGGTAGTGTATGATTGCCTATGTTGAAGGTAGACTTGCTCAGCAGTGGGGCAATTCCTGCATAGTAATGACTGAGGGCGGTATTGGTTACGCTGTAGCCTTGCCCAACCATACCTTGAGTCATTTGCCTGAGCGCGGTGGGGAAGTATCATTTTATACTAGCATGCAAGTGCGTGAAGATGCACAAGAACTATATGGTTTTGCCTCATGGGATGAAAGGCAAACGTTTGAAATTCTTATTAGTATATCCAAGGTGGGGGCGCGCACGGCCTTGGCCATTCTTTCGCTCTATCGTCCCGATGACTTGCGCCGCCTTGTGCTTGAGGATGATATGATAGCCCTAACTAGGGTTTCTGGCATTGGCAAAAAAACCGCCCAGCATATATTTTTGGAATTAAAATATAAATTAAAAGTAGAAGACTTACCACCGGCCTTAGCTGGTGTTTCTTCTGCTAGCAATGTGTTTAGAGATGTGCTTGATGGCTTGCATAATCTGGGATATGCAGAGGAAGAAACCTTGCCAGTGGTTAAAAACATTTTACAACAAGAGCCTGATTTAGATGTATCCTCTGCTTTGAGGGCAGCACTTAAAGCCTTGGCAACATTACGTTAGTGGATGAAATATGTCGCAGTTTGATTCAAATATGCCTGAGCTGAAAGAAGAGTTTTCTGGAGCAGAGGAATCTGTCCGCCCGCGTAGCTTGCAAGATTTTATTGGGCAGGATGAATTGCGGGCCAATTTGCGTGTTTATCTTGGTGCAGCCAAGGAGCGCGGCAAAGCCCTTGACCACACTCTTTTTTGTGGCAATCCCGGCCTTGGCAAGACTACCCTTGCCCAGATTATGGCCTCTGAACTTGGGGTTAATATTGTTTGCACCTCTGGGCCAGTACTTGAGCGCAGTGGTGATTTGGCGGCAATTTTAACCAATCTATCGCGCCATGATATTCTTTTTGTTGATGAAATTCATCGCATGCCCATTGCAGTAGAAGAGGTGCTTTACCCGGCCATGGAAGATTTTAAGCTTGACCTTGTGATTGGTCAGGGGCCGGCGGCGCGCACCGTTAAAATTGACTTGGAGCCATTTACCCTTGTGGGGGCCACCACACGTATGGGTATGTTGTCTTCGCCCTTGCGCGATCGCTTTGGTATTGTGGCCCGTCTAGAATTTTATGCCCCGCAAGAGCTTGCGCGCATAGTTACACGTACAGCGCAGATTTTGGGCGTAAGTATTACTGCTGATGGGGCCGCTGAAATTGGACGTCGTGCGCGGGGTACACCGCGTATTGCCAATAGACTGTTGCGACGTGTGCGTGACTTTGCTCTTATGCATGGTGAGGCCCGTATTACCGACACTCAAGCCGCCAATGCCATGGAACGCATGGACGTTGATGAGCATGGGCTTGATCAAATGGATAGAAAGTTACTTGAGGTGCTTATAAAAACTTATGATGGCGGGCCTGTGGGGATAAAAACTCTGGCTGTGGCTTGTTCAGAAGAAGTGCGCACCATTGAAGATATTTATGAACCATATTTGATACAATGTGGTTTTTTAAAGCGCACTTCCAGAGGGCGCATGGCTAC
>CAYJIU010000056.1:0-13590 GCA_964370305.1 uncultured Desulfovibrionaceae bacterium | reverse complement strand
AAGCCTTTAAAGCGTCATTAAGAGGAAATCCCCTCTGGCAAATTAGATCGCCGTGATAAAAGTGTTACTCTCACTAAAAGAAGTATTGCTCATCCTTGCATTTTAGGTTAGCTTAACCGTCATAAATCAATCGGGAGAAAAATAATGAGCTTTCCTTCTTTACATATTGGTGAACTTACAGCCACCATGCCCATAGTTCAAGGCGGCATGGGTGTTGGTGTTTCCCTTTCTGGGCTAGCTTCTGCAGTTGCAAATCAAGGCGGCATAGGCGTTATCGCTGGTGCCATGATTGGCATGAAAGAACCAGACGTTGCCAAAAATCCAGTTGAGGCTAACTTGCGCGCACTCAAGCAAGAGTTGATTAAAGCACGCGAAATTAGCGAAGGCATCATCGGTGTCAATATCATGGTTGCCCTAACTACCTTTTCTGAAATGGTAAAAACATCCATCGAAAACCGTGCTGATATTATATTTTCCGGTGCCGGCCTTCCTTTTGAGCTACCCAAAATACTACGCGATGTTTGCGAACAAAAAAAGGAAGAATTCCGCACCAAACTTGTACCCATAGTATCCTCTGCTCGTGCGGCATCCATCATTGCAAAGAAATGGGCCAGTCGCTCAGACTATACCCCCGATGCTTTTGTGGTTGAAGGCCCAAAAGCCGGCGGACATCTTGGCTTTAAACCAGAAGATATCCAAAGCCCCAACTATGCCCTTGAGGAGCTTGTGCCGCAGGTAGTAGATGTAGCCAAAAGCCTTGAAGATAGAGTAGGTTATGCTATTCCGGTCATCGCTGCTGGCGGCGTATACAGCGGTGCAGATATTAAGCGTTTTATGGATCTTGGAGCATCGGGCGTACAAATGGGCACACGCTTTGTAGCAACTTATGAGTGTGATGCCGATGAGCGATTTAAGCAAAGCTATGTCAATGCATCATCTGATGATATTACCATCATCAAAAGCCCTGTAGGCATGCCCGGACGGGCTTTGCGCAACGGCTTTGTGGATGCCATGCGCGATGGCACAAAAAAGCCATTTAAATGCGTATTTAAATGCGTTAGCACTTGTGAACAAGAAAGAACACCATACTGCATTGCCATGGCCCTAATCAATGCCATGAAAGGCAATTTAGAGCGCGGATTTGCTTTTTGTGGATCCAACGTGGCAAAGATTGACCGCATTATTTCTGTACGCGAGCTTATGGAATCATTACAAAAAGAATTTGATGAAACGGTACAAAACTTAAATACAAGAGTTGAAAAGTACTTACCCAATCGCGGATAAATTATTATACAAAATACCCCCACCGCCATAAAGGATGGGGGTATTATAATATCAAATTATTACACTATTTTTCGACTATTTTAGTCGAACGAAAAAACTCATTTTTTCATTTTTTAGCAGCAAGGCTATTTTCAAACTGAGCTAAGCTGCGCTCATGTTTTATCTGAAAATATGCCTTCTCACCAAGTTCTTTAATATTAAGTTTTTTTGCAGCAAGATTTCCTGAAATATACGGTATATACTTAGCCTTAACCCTATACGGTTGTTCTAGCTGTGCATTTCTTGATTCAAAAATACTTTCGCCAGCCAAAAGTGAATATTCTAAAGCATTTCTGGCAATCTGCTTAAAAGTCACATAGGATAAATTGTGCTCCTGCGCGGCACGTACATATTCTTGGCTCAAGTTAGAGCGTGCCACACCCTCATCATCCGTATTTAATGTAACCGCAACACCGGCTTCTAAATAAAGCTTTAGGGGGTGATCATTACCAACTACGCCTAAAATCACATCATTACTTGATAGACAAATTTCAATGGGAATACCTCTTTGCTTCATCATAGAAAGCGTAGCGTGGGGATTATCCTCCCACGCAATGGATACACCATGCCCAATGCGCAGAGCATGCCCCTTGGTTATGGATTTGCTAATACGATCGCGCATGGCTTCCAGCGAAGAGTCGCGTAAATTTAGCTCCCCAGCATGCAATAAAATATTGGGCTTATCCAAATTATCATATAAAAAATCTAATATTTCCATCTGATTATCAAAATTTTTCATGGCCAATGGATGGGCCTCACATTGCACTAAATTCACCGCCACAATATCCTTATTAACCTTTGTGGCCATTAGGCTAGTTGCAGCCCTTACAAATAATTCATAATTACTTTGATGGCGATAAAGATGCGGTATAAATTTTACTATTATATCAGGGTGTTCACCAAGCATAGTCAGCTTATATTTGTTACGCAAAACTTCATCGGTAGCTTGAAATTTTGCAACCATGGCATCGTTAACAGCCTTAGCAAACTCCTTACTATCCAAATAAGGCTTAACAATTTTCAAGGCTTCGGTTAATTTTTGTTCATTAAATTTTTCTTGCGGCAACAATTCACGCACCTTAGCATACAAGGCTTGTGGCACAACATCTTGCATAAATTCCACATAGGACACATTTTGGCCATGATTTCTAGCAATAACCCTAGCAAGGCTTTCTGGCCCATCTAAGGCATAGGCAATATAGTCAAAAGTTGCAAAAAAGTGATCTGAACCATGCATGGTATTTTTATAAAAACCACGCATGCTTACTGCATCTAGATAGTTTTTTAAATCCTCTGGGCGATTTAATAATTCTGCGACACTGATAACCTTGGCACTTTTTTCAGTGTTCGGCGGCAAGACTTGTTGTGCTACAATATCATACATATAGCCATGCTTCGCACCATATATAAGCATTTCTTCAGCAAAATATGCGCCCACAAGATGATTATGTAAATCTGCACCCTTAGGGAATTTATTCATAAAAATTATGAGCTCTGGAGTATGTACTCTAATTTTATCAAGATAAGTTGTGGCAATATGCTCCTGCTCACTTTGGGTAGTGATAGTTGTTTTAGCAGCCGCCACTTCAAATGCAAAAATGAAGCTAAGACACAATATACAACTTGCCACATAATTTTTCATAACACTCTCCAATTTATAATTATTTTTCAGCCGAATGATATGTAATACGTCCGTTATAGGTTGCAAAATCAAACACATCTATCCCGCACGTCACAAGAGCTTTGTTTAGTAACATATTAAAATCAGTACGAGCTATGCAGTGAGCACCCATACGCATAATATGTGGCGTTTCTTGCTGGCAGTCAAAAAGTGTAAAATTATTTTTTGTAAGTATTTTAAGGAGATGTACTAAGGCTATTTTTGAAGCATCAGACACATGGTGAAACATGGACTCACCAAAAAAAGCCTTACCCAAGGCCACACCATATACACCGCCCACCAATACATCGTGGTGCCAACATTCCACAGAATGAGCAAAACCCAATAAGTGCAGTATCTTATATGCCTCTTGCATTTCTGGTAAAAGCCACGTGCCCCCTTGTCTTGGGCGTGAGATATTGGCACAATTTTTAATAACTAAATCAAACGCTTGATTAAATGTACAGCGCAAAGGGCCATTGTGTATTATTCTCAATAACCGTCTAGAAACATAGTATTTATCAAGGGAAAGAATACAGCGCGGATCGGGTGACCACCAAAGGATGGGGCTATGCTCATCATACCATGGAAAAATGCCCTGAGCATAGCCAAATAAAAGACGCTCGGGGCGCAAATCTCCCCCCACTGCCACAAGGCCATCCCTAGCCTTGTCTACATGGGGAAACCATATATCATTGCTTAATAAAGCAACCATTTACGACGAACCGTATTTAAACCTAAGCCCGTCTTTATGGACATCAATATTTACAGTACCCCCACGAGTAAGCTTACCAAAAAGCAACTCTTGGGCAAGGACGTCCTCAAGCTCAGTGCGCAAAATACGCTGCAAGGGCCTAGCCCCATAAATGGGGTCATAGCCTTTAAGCGCAAGCCATTTTTGAGCCTCATCACTTAAAGTAATTTTAACTTTACGAGCACTTATACTCTTAGCAAGTTGATTAACAAACTTACTAACAATATGCCCCATAAGCTCAGGACTAAGCCCATTAAAGGGTATTATGCCATCAAGTCTATTTCTAAACTCTGGTGAAAAGGCTGCCTCCACAGCTTTTAATCCTTTTTCCGTTATATTTTCTGGCCTTTGCTCTGCAAAACCTAGATTATTCTTAGCCATTTCGCGCACACCAGCATTGGAAGTCATAATCAAAATTACATTGCGAAAATCCGCTTTGCGTCCGCTATTATCAGTCAGCGTTCCATAATCCATCACCTGCAAAAGAATATTGTATATGTCTTCGTGCGCCTTTTCGATTTCATCAAGTAGCACCAATGAATACGGTGATTTGCGCACCGACTCAGTCAATTGCCCGCCCTGCTCAAAACCCACATAACCGGGAGGAGCACCAATAAAACGCGATACGGCATGCTTTTCCATATACTCACTCATATCATAGCGTAAAAACTGCACTCCTAACCGCTCAGCCAGTTGTTTAGCAAGCTCAGTCTTGCCCACACCAGTGGGCCCATAAAACAAAAAACAACCCGCTGGTCTTTGCTCACGATTAAGTCCAGCTCTAGCCCGTAAAATGGCTTTAACCGTCAGGCCAATAGCTAAATCTTGACCAAAAACGCGCTCGCTCAAATCTTGCTCAAGCGTACTTAGGCGTTGCTTTTCTTGCCCTGAAACAGAACGCTCTGGAATACCGGCCATGCGGGCTACAATACGCTCAATATCCGCAACACTTACTCTAGCTTTTTTATTACCCGTAGCACGCAAATGCACAGAAGCACCAGCTTCATCCATCACATCAATGGCTTTGTCTGGCAAAAGCCTATCTTGCAAATGCCTTGCAGAAAGCTCCACCGCAGCCTTGAGGCTAGTTTGAGGGTAAGTGACGTTATGATGCTTAGCATAGCGACTTTGCAAGCCCTGCAAAATAGCCAAACACTCAGCCTCAGAAGGCTCACGAATATCTACACGCTGAAAACGCCGTGAAAGGGCCCTATCTTTCTCTAAATGATTACGAAATTCCTCATGAGTGGTGGAGCCCATGCAACGGATTTCACCACTGGCAAGCACCGGTTTTAACAAGTTAGATGCATCCAAAGAACCGCCAGAAGTTGAACCAGCACCTACAATAGTATGAATTTCATCAATAAATAATAGAGCATTGGGAATTTTTTTAAGTGAGTTGATTACACCTTTAAGCCTGTTTTCAAAATCACCACGATAACGAGCCCCTGCAAGCAAGCTACCCATATCCAGTGCAAAAATACGCGTCCCCTTAAACTCCTTCGGCACGCGCCCCTGCACAATGCGCAAGGCAAGGCCCTCAGCAATGGCTGTTTTGCCAACGCCTGGTTCACCCACAAAAAGAGGATTATTCTTACGCCGCCTGCATAATACTTCCACAGTGCGGTCAAGCTCTTGCTCACGCCCCACCAATGGGTCAATATCACCTAGAGCGGCTTTTACTGTAAGTTCAGTAGCATAACGGGATAAGGGGTCTGCATCATCCTTATTTGTGCTCACTCCTTGTGAGCCATTACCATGCTCCCCATGAGAGATATACTCCAAGACGTCATTACGGGTAAGGCCTTGTTTTTTTAGATAATAACTAGCATAAGCATGGTCTTCATCCATAATAGCTGCAAGCACATCGCCAAGTTCCACTTGGTCGCGCCCTGCCGCTTGAATTTGACGTACAGCACTTTCAAGTACACGCTGAACACTATCAGTCTGTGAAATATCATTGGCATTATCGCCTGAATTTAACTCCATAAATTGGGAAAAAAATTCTTCCAACTGTTCGCGCAATATGACGGGATTTGCCCCACAACCTTCAAGTAATATCCGACCATGGTCTTCTGAAGTTATGGCAAATAATAAGTGCTCAAGGGTTAAAAATTCATGCTTTCGCCGTTGCACATCCTGCAAGGCAAAATGTAAAACCCTTTGTAAATGTCTACCAAGCATATCGCACCTTCAAAAAATTATTCATCTATTTCCAACGTGCAGCGCAAAGGAAAACCAGCTCCACGGGCCATATGTCTAGTTTGACGCACCTTGGTTTCTGCAATTTCATGAGTGTAAATACCACACAGCCCAATGCCACTCTCATGCACGGCAAGCATGATTTCTGTAGCATCTTCCACAGTTTTTCGAAAAACATTTACTAACACATGCACCACAAAATCCATGCTTGTGTAGTCATCATTATGCAAAAGCACTTTATACATACGTGGCTCATGCAAATCTTCTTCCAGTAAAGTTGAGCCTTCGTGTTGCGCGTCTAAATATGGGTCGGCCATAATTAATCCTTATAAAATCCTAATCTTAAGCGGAAGTTTATATATCTGACCCTGCAATTCTTGCAAAACCAGAGGCAAAATCAATCCCTTATGGTCAAGACGCATAGCACGCATACTAGACGATAGCAAGCTGAGACAAAATAAAAAAATATAATCAAATCAAATGATTATAACGTGAGTTCAATTATTTTTTAGAAAAGAGAGTTTTTTGAAGTTGTATGACAGTAGTTATACCACTTTTATGAGCATCTGGATGAAAAATAGGAACATAACCCAAGCGCGTGGCCTGAGCAAAACGAATATCCTGCGCACTAACAGGGCGCACTTGACCATTTAAATCTACCTCACCCCAAAGTACAGCCCGTTCAGGCAAAGGTATATCATAAAATGACGACAATACAGCAGCCACAAGAGCTAAATCCATACCTGGATCATCAAGGCGCATCCCCCCGCCAACCTTAGCATATATATCAACCTGCCCAAAATTTAACTTGAGACGCTTTTCTAAAACCGCAAGCAAAAGGTGCAAACGATTAGTATCAAAACCAAGAGCCGTGCGCCTTGGGATTGCTAAATATGTTTTTGATACAAGGGCCTGAACTTCCACAGCAAATGGTCTATGACCATCCACAGCCATAACCACTGCTGTACCGCTAAGTGAAGCGTCACGAGCCCCAAGAAAAAAAGTTGATGGATCCTCAACCAATTGCATCCCGTTGTTGGTCATATGAAACACAAGCAACTCTTCATTGGGCCCAAAACGGTTTTTAAATACCCTAAGCAACCGAAACATTTGCCTTCTATCACCTTCAAGAGAAATCACCGTATCCACCATATGCTCAAGCAAACGTGGGCCAGCTAATGTACCCTCCTTAGTCACATGCCCCACCAACACAAGGCAAGTGCCGCTATTTCGGCATTTTTCAATCAAATCTGTAGCTACAGCGCGCACTTGACTCACATTTCCGGGTAAACCCTCAGCATCCATGCTAGTTAAAGTCTGCACCGAATCCACAATCAAAAGTGCCGGAGCATCCTTAAGTAACACATGATGCAAGTCCTCCACATGCGATGTAGCAAGGGCAAGTAAATTATCATGCAAAATATCAAGCCGCTCGGCACGTCCCTTAATTTGTGGCAAAGATTCTTCACCACTAGCATAAACTACCGCTAGGCCAGATGCAGCCACATATCCAGCAAGCTGCAACAATAAAGTTGACTTACCAATGCCAGGCTCACCACCCACAAGCAAGGCAGAACCAGGCACAAAACCCTGTCCGAGCACCCTGTCTAATGGCTTAAAACCACTACCAAAAGCCACATGACCTTTATCACAAACTGCTTTTAATGGTATGGGATTTTTACCAGCATGACTAGATTTTTGCTTAGATTTTACGGTGGAAACCAAAGCCACTTCCAATGTATTCCACGCATTACAGGCAAGGCACTGCCCACGCCACTGCGCACTCTGCGCACCGCAAGCTGAACAAATATAATTTTCACGAACCTTGGCCATGCAAAACCTTTTAATATTTATATTTTAAGAATTTATTCAGGATATTTTAGATTTATAATACGACTTTCTGAGTTAAAAAAGTAAATCGTATGGATTGCTTCGTCGCTGCGCTCCTCGCAATGACTTTGAACAAAAGTTGTGTGAATAAAAAACTTATTTTTAAGCATAAATTTTATCTTTAGTCATTGCGAGGAGCGCAGCGACGAAGCAATCCATAAATTTTTGTAACAGACTGCACTCATGTAATTACATTAATTTATTACATAAAAAATATTTACTACTGCCAGCCCAAAAGTCACATTACTCAAAAAATGGCAATACAAAACAACCAAATTAAAATTCGCGACTCAATCAATAGATTGTTACTTTACAGTAACTTACCTACTCCACCTCAACATCCTTGGCACTAATAATCTTAACCCCAAATTCTGCCACATCCGGTGGTGGATTGTAAAACAATACCATAAAAGGAACTTCGCCCCCAGTTGGCACGTTGGTATTTTTTGTAAGTATTTCAATCTGATTACTTAAAAATGATTCTAACTCTTCCTCGCCAAGCACTTGCAATTGAAATAATGACAGCACCGTACCAGCCAGCTGTTTTTTTACCACCATGGCAGCTTTATCTTGACCATATATGGCGGCCTCAACTTCAATTAATTCCTTAGGCACAGGGAATTCATTAACCACCATACCTTCAATGACAAAAACTGAACCTACTTTCTCATTTTGTACATAGTATTGGCGCACATTACGCATGGTCATAAGTTCAACACTTTTGGCTTGAGCTTGTGGGTCTTTTACGCCTTCATCGGCACTTGAAGCAAGATACCACCACGCAGCTCCACCGCCACCACAAAGCACAATTAATGCTAGTATAATCGCAATTATTTTAGATTTTTTAGACTTGGGCTCAGGGGCAGAGCTTGTGTTATCATCATCAAGGTTAAGGCTTTCACCACCAAGATCTGCCGCTTCTTCAATGGTATCAGCATCAGCGTCTGAATTATTTATACTAAAAATATTCTGGCAGACCGAACAACGCAATTTTGCATTGGGTTTTGCAACACCTTCGGCAAGGTTAAACCTGCTCTCGCAATTGGGGCATGTTACTTCCATAAGTTTACTCTATAATCAGTTCATATAAGCCTGGCAAGCTGCGGTATTGCTCCGCAAAATCCAAACCATAACCAACAATAAAACCTCCGGCAATACGAAAGCCTACAAAATCCGGAGTAAAATCTACCTCACGCCGCTCATGTTTATCAATTAACACGGCTGAACGCACAGATAAAGCAGCACTTTGTTCAAACCTTTGCATCAAAAACTGCATGCTACGCCCAGTATCTACTATATCTTCAACCAGTAATACATGCTTTCCTTGAAGGTCAGTACTTATATCCTTAGAAAAGTTCATTTTTTGTGAAGACACTTGTTCCATTCCATAGCTGGATAAACAAACGAAATCTATTTCAACACTCTTTCTGTTGAGTGCGCGCAGTAAGTCAGCACAAAAAACTACTGCCCCCTTCAACACACCAATTAAGACTAATGGCTCATCTTTATACAATAAGTCTATCTGCTTACCCAACATCTTTACTTGGATTGCAATTTCCTCGGCAGAAAAAATCTCTCGCACTTCACAAACGTTCATATCTATCCTTAAAGTTTTAATAAAACAGCGGTTTCGTCACAGTCTGGATATTTAGGACAATGCACACAGTCGGCCCAAATTTTTTGAGGCAAGATATCTTTATCAACTATTTCAAAGTTTAAGCGTTTGAAAAACTCTTCCTGATAAGTAAGAGCAAAGGCTGTATCAATACCAAGTTCAGCACAGTCATCAAGGCATGCCTGCACTATTTTACGCCCAAGCCCCTGTTTGCGATGATCATCAAGCACCACCAATGAACAAATTTCGGCCAAATTATCCCACATGGGCGAAAGAGCACAACAAGCAAGCACTTCGCCTTCAGCAGTTTCAGCCACATAAAAATCACGAATATGCCTATATAGATGACTCAAAGCCCGTGGCAATAAAAGCCCTTGTTTTGCACATCCCATTAACAATGCGTGGATGCTCTTCACATCCGCCATATTTGCCCTACGAATTGTCACGCTTAGCATTAGCATCTTCCTCTAAAAGCATATTTATAAACTGCTTTAATTCCTCTTCGGTCACAAAACCTGCGGCATTAGCCACTATTTTACCTTCATTATTATAAATCAAGTTATGCGGGATGGTCTGCACCCTAAATGCCTGTAATACGTCAATTTCTGCTAAAAATACAGGATAATTCACTTTCATGTTCTTCAAAAAACTTGGAAGTTTGCTTGGATCTTCATCACCTGAAAGCCCAATCACTACCACATTATCAGGCATGCTCTGCGCAAGAGATACCAAGCCTGGGATTTCCTCTCGGCATGGAGGGCACCAAGTAGCAAAAAAATTCACCACCACAATCTTACCCTTATGCGAAGCTAGTAGTTCCTCATACCCCTGCATGTTTACAGATTTAATGTCTTTTGCACTTCCTGCAGCATGAGCATCATATTGCCCAAAAAATATCAAACACAAACCAAAGCATAATATAAATGTTAGTATCTTCTGCATAATATATTCCTATAAAAGAGTTTTAGCAAGACGCACCGCACTTACCGCGTCAGCCGAATAACCATCGGCCGCAATAGAATCTGCAAACGTCTGAGTTACCACAGCACCACCCACCATAACCTTCATGGGGAGTTTTTGTTCCTGCACCAATTTAACTGTATCTTCCATGCGTACCATGGTTGTAGTCATAAGAGCTGATAGCCCTATAATTTTTGCTTGATGCTCCTTAGCTACCTGCACAATGTGTGCCGCCTTCACATCCTTTCCGGCGTCGATGACCTCAAAACCATGATTGCCAAGTAAAAGAGCTACAATATTTTTACCAATATCGTGAATATCTCCCTCAACGGTAGCAAGCACAATAACCGGACGCTCCTCCTTACCGCGTAATTCCTCAAGTAGCGGTTTTACATGAGCAAAAGCCTTTTGCATAGTCTCAGCTGAACGAATGAGCTGAGGTAAAAAATATTCACGCTTTTCATACTTGGCCCCCACTTCGGTAATGGCCGGAATTAATTTTTCTTGCACCAAGGCCATGGGGTCTGTGCCTTTATCAAGCTCAGCTTGCACAAAAGCAAGTACATTTTCTTTATCTCCAAATAATACAGCATCATAAAGAGATGCAGCCAAGCTTTGTCCCTTACCTTGCTTGGGCGCAGAAATTGAACCATCGCCGGCAGAGTTGCTCCACTGGGCATAATTTTCAATAAAGGCTTGGGCATCTTTATCTTTATTTAAAAGCACAGCTGAGGCGTCGCGCACTTCGCACAAGCGTGCATTGGCTGGATTTCCAATACATGAGGAAAGACCAGCTCCCACGCAAAGCGTAAGATATGTAGCATTTAACAGCTCTCGCGCCGGCAAGCCAAAGGAAACATTGGAAAGGCCAATAGTCGTTGGTAAGCCCTCAGCCACGCACCAACGTATGGTTTCAAGGCATTGTTTTCCGGCTTCCGCCTTGGATGATACAGCAAGAGCCAACACATCAACCATAACCAAACGACGAGGGATACCAAGGGCATCCACCTGCTCAAGTAAATTTTCTAATATGGCTATGCGCTCTGATGCATGCACTGGCAGATTACGCCCCTGCAGGGGTAATAAAATAAACGGCGCGCCAAAATCCCTGCACAATGGGCCTAGAGCCTCCATGCGCCCAGCCTCACCACTTATGGAGTTAACCAAGGCAGAGCCAGGACAATAAGGTAATGCGGCTTTAATGGCATCAATATTTGATGAATCAAGCGATAGCGGAACATCGCACCTGCCGGTTAAATTTTTAATAAGCTCAGGCAGAAGCACGGCCTCATCCACCAAGGGTGCGCCTACATTCACGTCTAGCATAGGTGCGCCGGCCATGATTTGCTCATCTGCATAGCGCGTAGCAAGGCTAAACTCCCCAGCTTGCAATTCTGCCGTTAATTGTTTTTTGCCTGTAGGGTTAATGCGCTCCCCGATGATGGTTAACGGGAAGTCCTCTCCAATGCGCACGATGGATGAGCGCGTAGTTAGAGCAATGCCTCTTGTACCAGCACCAAGATTGGGCCGCCCTACCTCAAGACCAGTAACGGCTTGCTTTAATGCGGCAATATGCTCAGGCGTTGTGCCACAGCAACCACCTATGAGGCTTACCCCAGCCGTAGCAAAAACCGCAGTTTTTTGAGCAAAACTTTGTGGGTCTAGGCGAAATACAGTCTGTCCGTCCACAAGTTCAGGTAAACCAGCATTGGGTTCAACCAATACCGGTACTTTAGAAAACTTTACAATTTCATCAACTACATCAACCATTTGCTCAGGCCCAGCACTACAATTAGTGCCTAGGGCAACCACACCTAAATTTTGCATGGTCTCTACAAAAATTTCCGGCGTAGAACCTGTGAGGCTGACCCCTTGTTCAAAAGTCATGGAAACCATCACCGGTAAATTGCACTCACGACGCACCGCCACCACTGCGGCCCTAGCCTCAGCTAAATCAAATTGCGTCTCAATAAAAAATAAGTCCACACCGCCTTGCAAAAGACCGCGTACTTGTTCAGCATATGCTGCTATGAGCTCAAGCGGTTCAACATCACCCAAGGGCCGCACAAAATGTCCGGTGGGGCCAAGGTTACCTGCCACAAAAATTTTACGCTCAGCATGCTTAGTGGCAGCCTTGGCAATTTGAGCCATTTTGGAGTTAAAGTTTATAACATCAAGGCTTTTAGGGAGTTTATACTTATTACCACCAAAGGTACAAGTGGTCAAAATATCTGAACCAGCTTTGACATAAGCTGCATGTATACCCTCTAAAATATCGGGCCGCTCCATACAAAAAGACTCAGGGCTTACTCCAGCAGGTAGCCCCGCTGCCTGCAGCATTGTGCCCATGGCACCGTCTAAAAATAGTATTTTGTTAGACCCTAAGGACAAATTAAACATCCTCACTCCTTACAAAAATCATTAATAATAACAACAACTAAGCATATTAAAATTTGCCTCTGTGCAAAAGATATACTTTATGATAGAATATAATCATTAGGCCAAAATTAACAAGAAATTAAAAATTCTTAATGCGCCTTACGCACAAATAAATACAAATATCTACCGGCCTCAGAGAATATATATGAAAAAAAGCAAAAAAGAAACTTCAAATATTCCCCCATCCTCGCACAAAAAGCAAAAAGTCGAGGTAGAGGTTCTAGATGTTAATAATGAGCAAGACGACATTGAAAGCATTGAAGAGCAAGATAATATTGATTTTGATAATGAAGACTTGGACTTAGACCTTGACGATGACATCATTGATATTACGGATGAAGACTCCACAAGCACTGCTCCAGCCATTGCGCCAACGACGCTGCCAAGCACCACACTTAGTAAGGATAGCCTGCATCTTTATTTAAAAGAAGTAAGCCGCTTTCCCATGCTCAAGCCAGAAGAAGAGCAAATGCTTGCCAGACGTGTGCGCGACCACAATGATACCGATGCCGCATTTCGGCTTGTTTCCTCACATCTGCGCCTAGTGGTCAAAATCGCCATGGACTTTCAACGCCGCTGGATGCAAAACGTACTTGACCTAATCCAAGAAGGCAATGTGGGCCTTATGCGCGCAGTAAATAAATTTGACCCCGATAAGGGTATTAAATTTTCATATTATGCCGCCTTCTGGGTAAAAGCATATATACTTAAATTTATTATGAATAACTGGCGCATGGTCAAAATTGG
>CAYJIU010000055.1:0-14081 GCA_964370305.1 uncultured Desulfovibrionaceae bacterium | reverse complement strand
ATGTCACAACAATCAGAAACCTTTGCCAAGGCTGTAGAAACCATTTTAGAAGCCGTCATGTTTGAAAATTGGTTGCGTTTTTACTTTATTAGCGAAAAGCCAGAACAAAAAGATGCTCTATTCCTCTCAGTACCGGAGCAAGGCATGGCACGCATAACAGAGCTTTATCCAAACCTTTTACCCTTGGCAGAATTGCTAAATGGGAAGGAATTAACCTTTGACTCCTCGCGCACTGCCGTTTGCACCTTTGTGGTAACTGAGATTGATGGTAAAGTCATACCTCAAAACATGAGTGATATGGTCTTTGATAGCAGCACATTTCAAATAGAATTACAGCTATTTAACACTTGGGTACAAAGCCATGAAGACCAATTAGATGAAGGATTTCTAGACTTTGGTGCGTGGAAAAACTTTTTCTCCCAGTGGCGAGCCACTGATGAAGTCAAAGAATGGCGTTTACAAATGCATTCTAACTTAACCATGCCCGAAGGCAAAGAGGGCCAAGCTTAAAAATAACCTAACTTGAAACCTCTGCGCAGGCAAAATATGAATAAAAAATAATTCTGTAATTTTTATTTGTGCAGATGAGCTTATTTTTCAACTGTAAACATGTGGCAGGCATGCAAAGCTTAACAAACAATAAAAAATCCTGTATAATAAGCTGTGCAGGATTAATACATAAAAATAAACCCTAGGAGGTAGTAAAATGGCAATAGCAGCATCTGCAGATCAAATCACCCCTCTAGCTGTTGGTAGCATGGCACCTGATGGGCCTTTAGTGGCCATGAAAGGACAACAAACAACCCTAAAGCGTGTACTAAACGACAAAGCAAGCATAGTAATTTTTTATCGTGGCGACTGGTGACGTTTTTGCCTCACGCAGTTAGCGGGAATAAACAATATCCTCCCAACTCTACAAGAAAGAGGTTATGAAGTTATTGGTATTTGCCCAGACCTTATGGATGGTCTGCAAGCTACACATAGCAGTAGAAAACTTAACTTCCCCTTGTTTTCTGATAGCTCCGTCGAACTTGCCGAAAAGTTTGGCCTAGCCTTCCACATGGACGATGAAACCGTTGCCTTATACCTTGAAAAATTTAAAATTGACCTTGAAAAAGCATCCGGCGAAAAGCACCATAATTTACCAGTGCCAGCGGTTTATGTTTTGGATGCATCCGGCACTGTAACATTCATGTACTCAAACCCAGACCACACAGCACGACTCAGCAATGAGGAATTATTAGCAGTGGCCACATAAAGTTTATATGTTTGTGTGCGACTTTCTGAGTTAGAAATATCAATCAAATGGATTGCTTCGTCGCTGCGATAAGCTACGAAGAATGAGGGGCGACGAAGCAATCCATAAAAGAATTTTGCAAAGAATTATAATTCAGAAAGTTGTAATAATAATTTAGCGGTAATCTGTAGCATATTGGATTGCCACTAAAGACACCAGCCTACCTCATCCCATATAAATAAAAATATTTCTTATATTACAGCAAACTACATAAGCTTCCATCATTGTGGAATACTTTGTGCATAGCTCTCCTCAAGGAAACCCCTGAAAGGAGAAAACGTCATGTTTTTGACTCGTAGCACTTATATAAGCATTTTGATAGCGAAGATTTTTGTGGCTGCAGCCTTAATTCTTTGTTTGGCAGCACCTGCGCATGCTGTGCGTATTAAAGATATAGCCACATTTTCTGGTGTGCGTGATAACCAACTCATAGGCTATGGGCTTGTGGTAGGTCTTAGCGGAACTGGCGATAAAACCGGATCTGTTTTCACCACTTCATCCATTGCCAATATGATGGATAAAATGGGGGTTGGAGTTGATGCCAGTGAGCTCAAGGTTAAAAACGTGGCCTCAGTTATGGTCACAGCGCGCATGCCTATTTCTGCAAAGCCCGGTACGCGCCTAGACGTCACCATATCGTCTGTGGGCGATGCTACATCGCTTCTTGGTGGGGTATTATTGCAAACATCATTAAAGGGCGTAGATGGCAAAACCTATATGCTAGCGCAAGGTTCCTTAACTGTGGGTGGTTTTTCTGCCGGTGGAGCTGCTGCCAATACTCAAAAAAATATTACTACCGTAGGCGTCATCCCCGGTGGTGGTATTGTAGAGCGCGGCATACCTTTTGAATTTAACGATCAAGATAGCCTAACCCTCAATATGCGCACCGCTGACTTTAGCACAAGTCAAAATATTGCTGAAAAGCTTAATGCAGCCATGGGTGGCCCATTTTCCAAAGCCACTGACGCATCCACCGTTGAAATTGCTATTCCTCCACAATACAAAAATAATATGGTGCCACTTATGGCATCGCTAGAAAATATTGAAATTACACCAGACGCACCGGCCAAGGTGGTGGTTGATGAAAAAACAGGAACCGTAGTGCTTGGGCGTAATGTGCGTATTTCACAAACTGCTGTAGCCCATGGCAATCTGCAAATTACTGTGCAAGAAACTGAACAAGTTTCTCAACCCGGCCCATTTTCACAAGGTCAAACTGTGGTTTCTCCAGAAACAGCCGTCAATGTGCGAGAAGAAAACCGCCGCCTGATGATGGTGGAAGGCGCAACACTACAAGAGCTAGTCGATGGCTTAAATGCCATTGGTGCCACTCCGCGCGACCTTATTTCCATATTGCGCACGCTACAAGTATCTGGCGCATTACATGCGGACTTGGAGGTAATTTAATATGTCAGTTAGCACCTTAAATATGTTCCAAACCAAGGGGCAAATGCAAGCTCAGGATATGGAGCTTAAGCAAAATCAAGTAACGGCATTAAACAAGAGCAATATGAGCGATGCCGAAAAGGAAAAAAAGTTACGCGAAGCTTGTGAAGGCTTTGAGTCCATTTTTATCCAAAAAATGTGGCAACAAATGCGTGCTACACTACCTCAAGAAAACCCCTTAGTTGGGCGTGAAGAAAAATTTTGGCAAAGCATGTATGACCAAGAATTATCAAAGAAAATGGCGTCTTCTGGCGGCATTGGCCTTGCTGAGATGATGTATGACCAACTTTCAAAAAACTTAGTTTCAGCAAGTCGTGCCACCGCTGATACAGTGGGTAAGGGCAGGGGTTTTGAAGTGGCAGCAACTCCGCTCATGCCAGAAAAAAGCATGATTGCCGATAATAGTGCTAGCATTACCAAAAGCCAAGGCATGCCTTCAGCCAATGTAGCCACGGATATTTATGACGGTGCTGCGCCAACTACGGGCAATAATCCAGATATGAAAGCTGGGGCCCATGTGGCCCAGAGCCATGCCCCAAACAATAATCAAGTTGGTACGCAAGCTAGTGCAAGCCCCAATGCGCCACTGGTACAGCAATACTTATCAAACCTCATGGCTAAGCAATCAGGGCAACAAGTTTTAGCCAATAATACACTTACTGGGCCCGAACTAGCAAGACAAGCTCAGCTTACCGCCACTAACCAGCCTCCATTACATGGGGTGATGCCGGCACAAAGTTCACCCATTGGTGGGCATGCTTTACAAGCTCAAAACGTCTTTGCTCAACCTGGCTCTGTAGGGGCCACTGGTGCTGCCCTTTTGCAATCACAAATTGGCGGGCAACCTATGGAAAATACCCAACCCCACGTTATACGCACAACCTACACCACTAACATTCCACCTAATGAGCAATCTTCACGCAGCAAGAAGACCAAGCAACTTTTAACCTCTGGTCAACCCATGATTCGCACTCTTAATGTGCCAACCTATGCCTATGGTGCAAACCAAGCCAAAACAGAACAAGCAGCTACGAGCACACAAAATACACCAAGCTATAACTATGCTCCAAACCAAGCAACCACCGGGCAACAAGTTTCTAATATACCAAATACGCAAGCGGGTACCACTGCACCTGCACAAAGTGGACAAAATACAGCCCCAGTGGCTGGTCAGGTGGCCCAAACTACAGTGCAGCCCAACATGCAAACACCTATAATTCCGCTTAAAACCATTGATGAAGGTTAATTGGGCATAATTTTTGCATTTTTTTAGTTAAATATGGAAAACAGGCATTTCTTGCCCCAACATAAAGGACAATATCATGTACGAACGTATTCAAAATACCCTAAACCGTCAGCTACAAGCCCTAAATCTTTTAATAGGCTTAATTGATGAAGAATACAAAGCCTTGCGTGAGCGTAAAACCGAAGAGGTTGTAGCATTGGAATTTAGCATACATGAGCTTGTTCGCCAATTAGCCACGGAAAAAGAATATATTATTCGCCTACTTGATGGTGGAAGAGTCATGCATTATGCAGACTTATTACCCGAGGAGCAAGGCAATGCCATACGCAATTTATATAAAGACATTGATAAGTGTGAACAAACTGCCTCACGCAATGCTTCGCGCAATGCCTCACTTTCTCTGGCCTTACTTGACCAAAGCCAACGCCTTATGCAGGAATTACACAATCAAATAGTGCCAAAACCTGCCCCAACCTACGGCAGAAGTGGATATATGGGCACAAAACATAAGCCCCAAGCCGCGCTTATTTCTGGGAGGCTATAATGTTAAACGGTCTATTTAGTATTGGGCAATCGGCCCTACATGCACAACAAAATACTATTGCTGTAACCGGTAATAATATTGCTAACGTAAATACCGAAGGTTATTCACGCCAATACGTACAGCTTGAAGACGCTTTTGCCTTAACCGGCAAGCCTGGCTCGCAAGGTATGGGTGTTGATGCCGTTCAAGTTTTACGCCGCTTTGATGAATTTATAGAAGTATCATTTTTAGATAAATCTGCACAGGCATCACGCTGGGAGCATCAAGCAACCACCATGACCAGTGTGGAAACCATTTTTAATGAATCAAATCGCCTTGGTATTAGCGATAGCATAACTGAATTTTTTCTAGCATGGCAAGATCTTTCCCTATATCCCGATGACCCGGCCTATAGGCAAGACCTTATTGCCCGCTCAGACAACCTTTCTCTGCTTATGCGCCAAACTGTTGAAGATTTAGAGCAAGTGCGCCATCAAATGGATTTATCCATTAATGTTGACGTGGATAGAGTTAATGAATTGGTGGAAAGTATTGCCGATTTAAATAAGCAAATTTCGCAAAATACCATTGATGGCATCAGCAATCCCAATGACCTTTTGGATAAGCGCGATATGGCCACCCGTGAGCTTGCTGAGCTTGTGGATATTCAAATTGAATACGGCGATGGCAATACCACAACCATACGTCTAACCAATGGCCTACCCCTTGTGCAAGGGCATGAAACATTCTCCTTAGAAGTGCAAGGCCCACAAGCAGAAAGTCAAAAAATACCTGAGTCCACCTATGCTGGCAATGTGGTTTTTGATGGTTCAGATGCACGCGAATACACCGTAGAAATGCTAAGCGGTGGCGATGCTGGTGTCATTGGTGACCCTGCTAACCCAACTTTTAGGGTATCTTTAGACGGTGGTAAGACGTGGCTACGCAATGATGACGGTACTGAATCTGTTTTTGAAGTTACTGACCATGACGGCGATGGATTAGTTGATCCCATCAAAGTACATAATATCAATATATCCTTTGATGATGCCAATGGTTTTATTGAAGGTGATCGCTTTAATATTACGCCCAAAAGTGGCTTATATTGGATTGAGCCTACCCGTGGCCCATATAATATTACCCCCCAAACTTATTTTGACGGAACAGAAAACCAAGATCGCCTAAGCGGTGGTACCATTACCGCGTCTTACACGGTGCGTGATGAGCACATTGGTCGCTATGAAGATGAACTTGATGCCGTTGCTGAGGCTCTTATATGGGAAGTAAACCGCTTACACAGTCAAGGTGCAGGCCTTGAGCATGTTACCTATCAGTCTGGTACTGAGCGAGTTTATGATATGGATATGGCCCTTGGCACGCCACAAAGCGGATTACACTTTGCTGACAAGTTGACCGAAGGCAATCTTAATTTCCATTTTTATGATAAGGCAACAGGCGCGCATATTAACAGCTCAGACCTTGATTTTTCAGCCATCACTCCGGGTACACCTGACTTTGACCCAGCTCAACATAGCCTTGAAGATGTGATGACTGCCATTAATACAACAGTCTTAGACGATGCCGGTAATCCTTTTCTTAATGCAAGCATACTTGATGGCACTCTAAATATTGAAATTGCCAACTCTGACCTTGAATTTTCCATGGGCTCTGATACCACTGGCCTTATGGCAGCCCTTGGCATTGGGACATTTTTTCAAGGCAATAGTGCCTTAGATATTTCTGTTAATACTGATGTTTACTCAAATCACAATCGTATTGCTGCCGGTTATGTTAACGGTAGTAATGAAGTTAACCCAGGGGATAATGCCCTAGCTAGCGGCATTGGTAATTTGCTTACTGAAAGTGTGCAAGTTTCTACAGTTTGGCGCACCACCGGTGATCAAAGTATTTCTGAATATTATAGCACCTTGGTTTCTAAGGTGGGCGCAGATACTCGTACTGCCCATACCAATGCTGAATACAATACTGCCCTAGCTAACGACTTAAATGCCCAACAGCAAGCAGTTTCTGGCGTAAACCTTGATGAAGAAATGGCCAATTTAATTAAATTTCAACATTCATACACTGCGGCTGCAAAGCTTATTACCACGGCTGATGAAATGCTCCAAACCCTGCTTGGGTTAAAGCAATAAGTATAATGGGAGTGCTGACAAAGTCAGCACGACCGATAAATCAAGAGTCCTGCCCTAAGGGTGCCACGAAGTGGCATAGCCGTTAGGTGAGCAAAGCGAACCTTACGGATACAGAGAGCAGAGATAGGCGCAATTTACTTGCGCCGTGAAGCGATTGATTTTCGTGCCTTTCCGCTTGGCAGCTTTGCTGACAATAGCGGCGCAAAACCCACAAAGTGGGGTTTGTCATCAAACTCAAGATAGGAGTTTATTATGCGTGTTACCAATAATATGATTTATGACAATTCGCTCTATAATATGCAGTCTTCCTTATCTGCGCTTATGGAGTCCAATATTCAGGGCGGTACCCAAAAGCAAATTAATCGCCCGTCCGATGACCCTGCAGGCACTGCCCTTGTATTAAATACTCGTGCAACCATGGCAGCCACAGAGCAATATCAAACCAATGTGGATACAGCCCGCGGCTGGCTTAATCTTACAGATACAACCCTGCAACAAGTAAGCACAACCATTGCATCCATAAAAGAGCTTGCAGAACAAGCCGCCACAGAGACTATGTCTGCTGAAAATAGAGAACAAATTGCTTTTCAAATAGAACAATTATTTGGACAAATTCTCAACTTATCCAATACAGAGTTTTCAGGCAACTCACTCTTTGCTGGTCATAAATATGAAACTAATGCCTATGAACAAATATTAAGCATTTCCAGTAAGGATGAAAATTTTGATACATCCACCGTTACCGTTAACGGTAGTAGCGATAGCACCATGGCTGTACGCTTTTTAACCGATGGCGATGTAGGCGGTGCTGCTGACCTTAATTATCAATGGAGCAATGATGGTGGCAAAACTTGGACTGATGCAACACTAGCAGCCGGCCAAACCAGCATCACCATGGATGGTGTTACCCTTGATATGCGCGCAGGTACAACCGTAACAGCTGCAACGCTCACCGATAATATTTACTCAAACGACGGCACCTTCTTATATATTCATCCCTCAGCAGAGTATATGGGTGATGATAATGATCGTAATATTTACGGCCTAAGCACCAATACCCCTGATGGTTTTAGTAGTACTGTAGTGGGCACAATTACAGATAATATAACCTTTACCATTGACCCCCCAGGTGCTGACCTTAGAAATCCAGGCTCTACCTTTGACTATACCATTGACTATAACGATGGTGTTACTCCGCCTGTAACTGCTACGGCTACGGTGCCAAATCCAACCAATGGCGTAGTTGAGGTACCCTTTACCGATGCTCAGGGTAATCGCTTAACCATGGAGCTTGATAGCACTCATGCTGTTGATGGCACCCTTGCTGGCGGTACGCGTATTGACTTACAACCACGCCGTGTGGATATAGTTGGAGATGACGCAAATTCAGTTTTATTAAACGCTCAAGGTGCTTATGCCCAAAATACCCTTGTTCGCCTTGACCCCAATGATGATGGCACCACTGCCATAGACCTTGGAGTACCCGGAGCCATTATTAATTATTCCTATAGCAATGATGGTGGTAACACTTGGATTCAGGCTTCTAGTCAAATTCCAGATCCTGCCGGCAGTACGCGTCTTGCTTTGCCGGGTGGTTTTTTAGAGCTTTCAACCCCCACAGGTGGAGCTGGAGTTTTAACCGCTGGCACGCAAATGACCATTCACCCTGACCGCGCTGACCTTGGTTATGAAATCATGAAGGATACTTATGTCCCTGCTAACCAAGTGGGTAAGGATATTTTTGGCGGACAATATAATAGTCAAGAAGTGGCTGGGCCCAATTTATTTGAAGTGGTGGGTGAGCTTATTTCCTACCTTGAATATAATGACTCCGACGGCATTGCGGAAACACTTGTAACCCTTACAGAGGCCCATGAGCATGTAATGACTCAAGCTACAACCGTGGGCGGCATTGTAAATAGACTTGATTTGGCCGAAGATATGCTCAGTGCAGAAAAGCTAGACCAACAAGAGCTTTTAAGCTATACTGAAGACATAGACTTAACCGAGCTTTTAAATAACTTGGCAAAACAAGAGCTTGCCTATAATACGGTGCTTAAATCATCGTCTATGATAATGCAGCTTAACTTATCACAATTTGTATAAAATAGGAATTTTATGCTGATACTCACACGACGCCCCGGCGAAAGCCTCTATCTGGGTGAAAATATACGCATCACCGTGCTTGGTTTGCAAGGTAAGCAAATCAAGCTTGGCATTGATGTTCCCGATGACGTAACCGTCTATCGGGAAGAAGTATATAAACGTGTGACAGAAGAAAACCTTCTCGCTATTGAGACGAGCAACGAAGACCTTTTGACGGTGGCAAATTTATGGCAAGAAAACACGAAGTAGACATACAAACTCGCCTTGGCGTAAGACGTATTGATAAAAATAAAGTTATCTACTTTCCACGTGGCTTAGCTGGATTTGAAGGATTGCATGAATTTATCTTGCTTCAAATACGCCCAGACGCCCCATTGCTCATTTTGCAAAGCATGGACAATCCGCAAGTGGGCCTATTAGTGGCTGACCCTTACAGCTTTATTCAAGATTTTAAGATTAAAGTTGGCGATGCAGAACAAAAACTTTTACGCTTAAAAAATATTCGTCAATTGGCAGTGCTTGTTACAGTAACCATACCCGTTGGCAAACCAGAAGAAACTGCACTTAACCTTGTTGGGCCTATCATTGTTAACCATGCCGCCCGCATTGGCTTGCAGGTGCCACAATCAGAAAATAGTGGCCCCACACAAGTCTTAATTTCAGACCTCAATAAAACACTTGTAGCAAAAGAAGAGCAAGTGGAACCAAAAAAACACAAAACTACCAAAAACAAAACCGACAAAATACAAGATAAAAAATAAGCATGTGGGGTAATGGTTTTCCCCCACATGTTTTTGTTAACAACATCACACAGACGTATAAATATTGCCGTGGCTTGATTGTTACGTTTTTGCCTCTGTACAATTTGCGTTTGTCGTCACTTCACTTTTTTGTTCACGCATAACCCAAATGCTTTGCAAACATACAGAAAGAATAATGACCCCAAGCCCCACATAGAAAGCAAAGTTAAGCTCTCTTGCTTCACCCAAAAAGGCCATGGCAATGGCAATGCTATACACTGGTTCTAAATTATAGCTCAAATTCACCGTAAAGGCTGAGATATAATGCAACGATTGGATAAGCAAATAACTCATACCTATGGTACAAAACGTGGCTAGACAAAGTAGGAGCATTACGTCCTTAAACGTGGGTACAAGATATGTAATATCAAAATAGCTTATTAAAAACGGTAGCATAAGCGTTAAAAACAATACTCCACCCCCCATTTGATAGAGCAAGGTAGCATTGTCACTATAGCCCTTAAAACGCTTAATGCTTATGGTATAAAGTGCTGCTAGGAGCGCGCCCATAATCCCTGCAAGAATACCCATCCTATAACGCACATCAAAGGAAAATATTAGCAGCACTCCAAACAAAGTTAACACACTGTAGGCAAGCTCACGCCAAGAAAAACGTGTACGCAAAAATAAAGGTTCAAAAATAGCGGTAAAAAATCCAATGAGTGAAAAACAAACCACCCCAATGGATACGTTAGAAAGCTTAATACTGGCATAAAAAAATAGCCAATGCACACAAATAAGCACCCCACTAAAGCCAATTTTCATAAAGTCTTTTAAGCTTATGCGCTCAAACTTACCTCGAAAAATCAAAATAGCCCCAAAAATCAAAGTGGTCATGAGCATGCGGTACCACACAAGCATAATCTCGCCCATTTCAATGAGCTTACCAATGATGCCGGTAAAACCAGCTAAAAGTATGGCTGTGTGTAGCTTTACAAAGGCTTTATTGGTATCAGATAGGGGAAAAACCATAAAATTTACTCTGTTTGTGAAGGGGCTAGGATGGGGTAAGCACGTGGCCCGGTATTTTTCATATTAAGGGATTTAACAATATTTTGGAAGTCAGCACAAGTACCACTTGCCACCATCAAAACAAAATTTTCCCCCTGATAGGTTAAACGAGCAGTGCTTGCAACATTACTCTTGGTATCAAGGGAAAAAGTAAAACCGTCATCATCAGCCTTAGGGGTTTTGCCCTGCAAGCTTTGATATAATAAAATACCAAGCTCATTATAAGACGCACCTTGATGCGGTGCTACAGTCATATTAATAACGCACTGCTCATTAAAATCAGTAAATATATATGCCTTACCATCATCCTGCACAGTCCAAGACTTTGGAATATCAATACTAAACAAGGGATAATCTCTAAGCTCCGCGCAAGCCATGGTTGGCATATATATTAAAAGTGTGGCGCAAAGACATGCAAAAGCCTTCGTGACATGATGACAAACCCCACTTCGCGGGCTTTGCGCCGCTATTGTCAGCAAGGCTGCCAAGCGGAAAGGCACGAAAATCAATCGCTTCACGGCGAAGCAAAGCTCCGCCTGCTCTTGATTTATCGGTCGTGCTGACTTTGTCAGCACTCTCATGGCACAAAGGCATATAAAAGCCTTCGTGCCATATTTTTTAAAAGCATTAAGCACGCCTAGCACTTTTAGATACTTCCATGGCTTCTGGCCACATTTCGCCTGCCATTTCGCGTAATTTGAATTTTTGAATTTTACCACTGGCAGTTAATGGGAAGCCGTCAATGGATGCAATATAGCGTGGCACTTTAAACCATGATATTTTACCGCGGCAATAATCGCGCACATCTTCTGGCTGTATATCATAACCCGGCTTAGGTATAATAAAAGCACCCACTTCCTCACCATATTTATGGCTTGGCACTGCCACCACTTGCACATCAAGCACGCCGTCCATTCCAAGCAAATACTCTTCAATTTCACGGGGATATACATTTTCACCCCCACGAATAATCATATCCTTAATACGTCCGGTTACAGTCACATAACCGTTTTCATCCATAGTGCCAAGGTCGCCAGAGTGTAGCCAACCGTCTTCGGTGATGGCTTTGGCCGTTTCTTCCGGCATATTATAGTAGCCTTTCATGACATTATAGCCACGGCACATAATTTCGCCCACTTCGCCGCGCGGCATTTCTTCACAAGTGTCAGGGTCTGCCACCCTAACCTCAATCCCAGGCATGGCACAGCCAACGGTAGCACAACGCATATCAAGAGGGTCATTTACATCGGATTGGGTCATGACCGGAGAGCCTTCTGTTAAACCATAACATATGGTTATTTCTTTCATATTCATATCATCAACCACACGGCGCATCAGTGGTTCAGGGCAAACAGAACCAGCCATGATGCCAGTGCGCAAGGAGGATACATCAAAACGCTTAAACATCTTATGCTCTAAAGCTGCAATAAACATGGTGGGCACACCATATACGGCAGTGCATTTTTCAGAGTCAATGGCTTCTAACATATGTAAAGGATTAAAGTTTTCTAAAATAATCATGGTCGTGCCATGGTTTACACAGGCAGAAACACCAAGTACACACCCAAAGCAGTGGAAAAGTGGCACAGTTAGGCAGAGTCGATCTTTATCTGTAAATTTTTGATGTGCTCCAATCCAATATCCATTTAAGCCAACGCCCACATGAGTTAGCATAACGCCCTTGGGAAAGCCCGTGGTACCAGATGTATACTGCATATTAATTACATCCCAAGGGTCAAGCTCAGCTTGGCGGGCTTTGTATTCCTCATCATCCACCATAACCGACATGGCTCTCACTTCAGGAATGGAATACATACCGCGATGTTTTTCCACACCGAGGAAGAACACGCGCTTTAAGTTGGGCAAACTTGGACAGCGTACACAATCACGAGATTGAGTGCGAAGCTCAGGCACAACAGTATATAGAGTTTGAATAAAATCATGGTCACGTACATTATCAATAATAAAAATATTTTCACATTCAGAGTGTTTTAAAAGATAGCGCAATTCATGCTCACGATAGTTAGTATTTACCGTAAGTAAAATGGCCCCAATCTTGGCTGTGGCAAATTGCAAAGCTACCCAATATGGTACGTTGGTGGCCCAAACTGCAACCTTTTCTCCGCGCTTAATCCCAAGACCCATCAGGCCCTTGGCAAGTTCGTCCACTGTATTTCCAAATTCGCGCCACGTTTGGCGATAGTCACGATCAACATAAACTACTGCGTCATTATCTGGAATTCTGGCAATGGTTTCATCCAAAATTTGCCCTAAGGTTTTTTCACGCAATACAAATTGTTTTTGCCTTTCGGCTACTTTATTTTTCATACCTAGGTCAACCTTTGTATTTATGGGTTATAAATAATTGCCAAAATCTCCGCAGGTTCATCACCATGAGCACCCACATAATGTGGTACAATAGAGTTATAATAAATGGTATCACCTTGCTTTAAAATATGACTTTCACGCCCATAAACCACAAGTAATTCACCCTTAAGTACAAGCATAAATTCTTCGCCCTGATGCGAAGATGTTATCCGCTCTCCACTCTTATCCGGCATGATTTCAATATGAAATGGCTCCATATTGCGATCACTCTTACCCTTACCAAGAGCATGATATACAAAACTCACATTGCTATTTTTACCCTTATGCATGGCTAGATCCGCACTGCGCTCCCCAATACGAGAAATAATAGGATCGCGGGTGATTTCATCATCCATAAAAGTGCCCAAGCGCACACCCAAGGCCCGAGCTATTTTTTGCAAAGGCCCAATGCTTGGATATATGTTGTCATTTTCCAAAGCAGTTAAAAATTCCACTGTAAGCCCTGTATGTTCGCCCATGTCCTCTATGCTAATGTTGCGATCTTCACGAAAGGATTTAATCCTTTTGCCCAATTTTTGTTCAGTTGCCATTAAAGCCTCCCTAAATTTTCTTTGCTGCAAATAAACTTGGTACATACCAAAATGCATTTTTTTGTGCAAGAAGCACGTTATTCTAATTTTGAACACAATCGAAATAAACAATAAATTTATATTACAGCATGTTATGTGTAGTATTAGCTATAAGTAAAACTATTTTATAGTACTGACTAAAAACAAAGGATGGTTTAAAACACCCTTCGGGAGTACGTGGGGCTGTTAAGTCGTTAAAAAAACATTATATCTTATCATGATAATGTAAAAATTATTAGAAAGAAAAGTAAAAAATTATAAGCTTTTGCCACGGGTAGCACAAATCGCTCATGCGGTGTTTGGCTCCCTACGTGGCTATTTGCTTCGCAAATGATCCACTGCGGGGTATGGCAAGTCACGGCCTTGCCATACAACACCGTAAAATCGCTCTTTGCACTCCCCGCACCAAAAGCTTTCTAATACGTAGTACAGTCTCTGATAACAATGAATGACCATTCGAGCTATGCCGCATGGGTAGACCGTAAGCGAAGCGTGGGCTACCCATGCCCCGTGAGTTCCTCCTTTGCGAAGCAAATAGCCAC
>CAYJIU010000054.1:0-14361 GCA_964370305.1 uncultured Desulfovibrionaceae bacterium | reverse complement strand
GGAAGCGTTGTGGATAATATGGATATTGACGGGCGCCTTACCATGGCTAATATGGCCATTGAAGCTGGCGGAAAAGTTGGTCTTTTTGCCGCAGATGCCAAGACCATAGCCTATGGTGATGCCCATCATCGCAAAGGACAACAAGTCTTACAAGCCGATGCCAATGCCGAGTATGAAAGTGAAGTTAGTTTTGATGTAACAGACCTTGAACCGGTGGTGGCTTGCCCGCACTTGCCAGACAATGTAAAGCCAGTTTCAGAAGTGCAAAATACACCAATTAACCAAGTTGTTATAGGGTCTTGTACCAATGGTCGCCTTAGCGACATGCGCGACGCAGCCCTTGTATTAAAAGGCCAAAAAGTGGCCAAAGGTGTGCGTTGTATTGTTATTCCAGCAACACCAAGTGTTTGGAAAAGTGCCATGCAAGAAGGGCTTTTTGACATATTCACCGATGCCGGTTGCATTATTAGCCCCCCCACTTGCGGGCCCTGCCTAGGTGGATTTATGGGCATCTTAGGTGATGGGGAACGCGCTGTGGCTACCACCAACCGCAACTTTAAGGGGCGCATGGGTAGCCTTAATTCAGAAGTTTATCTAGCAAGCCCAGTGGTGGCAGCGGCCTCAGCTGTGGCAGGAATTGTTGCAAGCCCAAGTAATATATAAGGAATATGCTATGAATTTCAAAGGTAAAGTCCACAAAGTTGGTGAACATATTGATACCGATGCCATTATTCCCGCGCGCTTTTTAGTGAGTGCGGATAAAAAAATCCTAGGCGCAAATTGCATGGAGGGCCTTGAGCCCAACTGGGTCAGTCGCGTAAATGAAGGTGATATAATAGTTGCTGAGCGCAACTTTGGTTGTGGTTCATCGCGTGAGCATGCCCCACTGGCCATCCTAGGCGCAGGAATTAATCTTGTAATTGCGCATAGTTTTGCGCGTATTTTTTATCGCAATGCCTTCAATATGGGTCTTATGCTCATGGAAATTGGCGACGATGTTGATAAAATAAACGATGGCGACGCGCTTGAAGTTGATGCAAGCACCGGTGTTATCCGCAATACTAACAATGGAGCAACCATTCAATGCGCACCCCTGCCCGAATCTATGCAGGAGCTTGTTAATGTTGGTGGTTTGGTTAATTATGTTAAAGAAAGATTAAGTTCAAATTTGTAACGCAAGTTTGCGCACTTACGAAAATAAGTTTTCAATAGTAAGGCGTAAAAACTATAAACAGACGAGTGAGATATGCAAAAGAATATTTGTTTATTGGCAGGTGATGGCATTGGCCCTGAAATCGTAGCAGAGGCAAAAAAAGTGCTTAATGCCATTGGCAGTAAGTTTGGACATAGTTTTAATTATACCAATGCTTTAATTGGTGGTGCGGCCATTGACGCCACTGGCAATCCCTTACCCAAGGAAACATTGGACATATGCCTTAACTCAGATGCTGTATTTTTAGGTGCTGTGGGTGGGCCCAAATGGGATCATATGCCCAACGATAAAAGGCCGGAGAAGGGCCTACTTGAAATACGCAAAGAGCTTAACTTATTTGCGAATTTGCGCCCAGCTACGCTTTTACCAGAGCTTGCTGGAGCTTGCTTGTTGCGCGCTGATATTGCCCAAAAAGGTCTTGATTTGATTGTTGTGCGCGAGCTTACCGGTGGCATATATTTTGGCGAACCACGTAATATTGAAACGCGCAACGGTGAGCAAGTAGGCTATAATACTATGATTTATTCTGAATCAGAAATTAGACGCATCGCCAAAGTAGCCTTTGAGACAGCGCGCAAGCGGAGAAATAAGGTTTGCTCATGCGACAAAGCCAATGTGCTTGAAACTTCACGTCTATGGCGTGATGTGGTCACCGAAGTACATAAAGATTATGCCGATGTGGAGCTTAGTCATATATATGTTGATAATGCTGCCATGCAATTGGTGCGTGACCCCTCGCAATTTGATGTTATTGTAACGGGCAATCTTTTTGGGGATATTTTGTCAGACGAGGCCGCTGTTATTACTGGTTCCTTAGGCATGTTGCCTTCGGCCTCACTGGGTGCCAGCGGGCCTGGAATTTTTGAGCCCATACATGGTTCTGCGCCAGACATTGCAGGACAAGGAAAGGCTAACCCCCTAGCAACAATTCTATCTGCCGCCATGATGTTGCGCTTAGCTTTTGACGCAAGCACTGAAGCTGATTGCATTGAGCTTGCGGTACGTAAGGTATTACAAAATGGTTATCGCACCGGCGATATTATGGAACAAGGTAAAACGCTTGTAAGTACCACAGAAATAGGTAATGCTGTTGCTTCAGAAATTTTGAGGTAAATATGAAAAAAATATCCGCCACCAATATTCCCACCTTGGATAAAATTGTTGAAAAGCTCTGTGAGCCAGAGTCACTTGATCCAGTGTGGTATACTCCAGCCCGCAACGCGCCCATGCCTTCGCTAAAATTTCTGGAAGAAATTATGCAACGCTTGCAGGCTGCTATATTTCCGGGTTTTTTTGGAGTATCACAAGTAAGGCGTGAGTCCATGCGCTATCATTTAGCTGCAAATCTTGATTCCATTTACCACTTACTAACTGAGCAGGTACGTTGCGGAGCTTGTTTTGCTTGTGCGCAAGGACGAGAAGGAGCTTGCCCCACTTGCCGCAGTGAAGCCGCTAAGGCCACGTTAAGCTTTTTGCAACGCTTACCGGAAATACGCCGCTTACTTGCATCCGATGCTAAGGCTGCCTATGAGGGTGATCCAGCCGCCACAAGCTCTGGTGAAACTATTTTTTGCTATCCTTCCATGTTGGCCATGACCCACCACCGCATAGCGCATGAAATGTACAAGTTAAATGTACCTGTAATTCCGCGAATTATTTCGGAAATGGCTCATTCAAAAACTGGAATTGACATTCACCCCGGTGCGCAAATTGGCGAAGAATTCTTCATTGACCATGGTACAGGCGTTGTTATTGGCGAAACCAGCATCATTGGTCACAGTTGCCGTTTATATCAAGGTGTGACCCTTGGTGCTTTGTCTTTTCCAAAAGATAGCGACGGCACATTGACCAAGGGCATAGCCCGCCACCCCGTACTGGAAGATCATGTCACAGTATACGCTGGGGCAACCATACTTGGGCGGGTGACTATTGGAGCAGGAGCTATTATTGGTGGTAATGTGTGGGTAACAAGTGATGTACCTGCCAATGCGCGCATTATTCAAGAAAGGCCCATGCATAATGGGTAGAGTCCAACATATGCGCAATTTTATTTTAATACTACTATTATGTCTGACGCTTGCAAGTTGCGCCGCCAGTGATATAAAAATTCAACCCAAGGGTGATATTGTCATTGGCGGCGGAGTTAGTGGATAGTTTTTTTTTATGCTAAAAACCCCCTTCGTATCAGTCACTCATTGATACGAAGGGGGTTTTAATTTTAAAAACACTTTATTTATGGTTTAGAATTTATAGCCCACAGAGAATGAGTATATATCTGCACCCACATTACTGGAGTGGCCACCGCTAATACCAGCATTTCTTATACCATTAGAGCCTGTAATGGTATAATCTGTTGGGTAAATCCACATATGCACGTAGGCAAGGTCCACAGTCCAGTTTTCCCATTCAATACCAACACCTAAGGACACAGCATCGCGGCCATTGGTAGGCATAAGGTAGTCTGCAAACTTTTCATTGGTAACAGCAGTTTCATGCCAGTAACCAGCACGGAGGGTTAACCAATCAAGCGGAGCATATTCCACACTGGCATTGATATTCCAGCCGTCTCTCCATTCTTTTGGATTTTTGCCCGGTAAGGGGTTTGGGCTATCAAAATAGATATTTAGATTCTTAAAGTTTGACCAGCGAGTCCACACTGTACCAACTTCAAAACTCAAATTATCTAATGGTTTATAGGTAATACCAAAGGAAACTGAGTCCGGCAAATAAATGGTGCCACTTACATTGGTATCAAGGGCATCTGGTAAGAGTGGAGTTGGTGATGAGAATTGATTAGCAAATTCTGCTTTGCCGGAAATATTTTGCTGAACTTGGCTCTTATAGGTTAAACCCATTGACCATTGTTCACTAAGCTTAGCATGCACGGCTAGATGATAACCAAAACCTACGCCACTCCCGTTAAGAAATAAATCATTCTCAGGGAATAAACCACCAGCTTGAGAGTGCATTTTTTGCCCCATGTACATGCTCATGTACATGACTTCAAGCCCGGCTGCCACAGAAAACATATCATTAATTTTATAAGCAATAGTTGGCACAAAGGACACGGTCTGCAAACCAACTGTATATAGGTTGTATTTGCCAATCCACTCGTCAGCATAGGTGTTCCCAAGGCCGAAACGGGTGTACATACCAGCACCTAACCACACGGAATCATTTAACTGATATGTGGCATAGCCGTGCCCAGGAACCCATATTTGAGGCTTGGTGGAAGTCATATGACTACCGCCAGGATATGCTGCCTTGATGCTACCATAGGGTGCCACAAAGGATGCACCGGCCATAAAATTTAAACCTGGTAATTGTGTAATACCGGCGGCATTATAAGCAATGGCAGAAGGATCATCAGCACGACCAACCATACCACTAGCAAGGCCAAGACCACGAGCAGACCACTCCGTCATGGCAAAACCTTCGGCCATGGCAGAGCTCCCAATACACAACGTCAATAATACCGCTAAAATAAACGAACGAATTTGCAACATGAATCCCCCAATTTGCTTAATTTTTAGACATGAAGTAACACTTCATAAAATTAAAGCGTCACTCTAAAAAATGTTCTCAGTGGTTAAAGCATATTTATGGGGTCAAGGTCAAGCGAAAGTCTTACTTTATTTTGATTTATTTTTTGTGTGAGTAAGGCATAAACTTGGCGTAAACTGTGCCAATCCTTGCCCTTAAGTAAACAGTGAAAACGCCTTTGACCGCGCAAAAGTGCCAGTGGTGCTGGAGCTGGCCCAAGCACTGTAACCCCATACTCACGCCCTAGCTGGCGCAAATCTGCCCCCACGGCTTGCAATACTTTGGGGCCATCTGCAAAATCACGCGCATAACTTATACGAATTAAAGCTAAAAACACAAATGGTGGGTAATTTCGTTTTTCACGTCTTGCAAGTTCTTCTGTATAAAAACCTTCAAAATTAGCGTCTTGAATATATTTCCAACAATAATGGCTAGTGTCACGGGTTTGGATGAGCACCGTCCCTGCTTTTGCCCCTCTACCGGCGCGCCCAGCCGACTGCACTAAGAGTTGAAAAGTGCGCTCAGCCGCTCTATAGTCAGGTAAGTTAAGCCCCACATCGCCATCGGCCACCAAGGCCAATGTCACATTGGGGAAATGATGCCCTTTAGAAAGCATTTGCGTACCTACCAAAATTTGAGCTTCACCCTTGGCAAAACTTTCTAATATTTCCTCAACTCGCCCCTCACGTCTGGTGCTATCTCTATCAAGCCTAAGCACTTGCCCTGGCGCAAAATTATTTATGTATTCCGCAATTTTTTCCGTACCCTCACCCATGGGAATATAATGCAAACCCTTACAATGCGTACAAACCGTAGGAAAGACCACATGATAACCACAATAGTGACATACTAAACGCTCACGCCCCTTGTGATAAGTAAGCCCAATTTCACAATGTGGGCAACGCGCCACCTTATTACAATCAAGGCAATACATGAGTGGTGCATAACCACGCCTATTTAATAAGATTACAGATTGTTCACCTCGCGCAAGTGTATCCTTTAGAGCCTGCTCACTTTCACTGGCCAAAATACTGGCAGAACCGCCCTGCTTGGCTATATCTATAAGCCTTACTTGGGGTAGACTACCACCGCCCACGCGAGCGGGCAAAATTTGCATGGGTAAGGACTTTTCCTTGGCTGCATAATAAGTTTTTATATCCGGAGTGGCAGAACCCAAAACAAGCAATCCTTTTTGTTGAGCTATACGAAACCATGCCACTTCCTTGGCATGATAATTAAGTTTTTCATCCTGCTTATAAGATGCATCATGCTCCTCATCAAGCACAATAGCCCCTAAATTAGGTATGGGTAAAAATAAGGATGAGCGCGTCCCCACCACCAAGCAAGGTGTTGTTCGTTTAGCTAGTATTCTAAATGTTTGCTCTCGCTTGGCAGGATTTTGATAACCATGATATAAGAACACGGGGATATTCCCCAAGGCAAGGGTGGCATCACGTTTTAGCTTCAAAGCAAGGGCAACTTCAGGCGCAAGCAAGATCATAGATTTGCCTTGCTCCACGCACATTTTTGCTAACTCTAGATAAATCGCAGTTTTACCACTTCCGGTTATGCCAAAAAGCAAATGGCTTTGGGCCTCACTGCCAGCTAAGGCCGTGGCAAAGTTTGCAAGGGCATGCTCTTGAGCATGAGAAAGATTAAAGCTTAGTGGAGGTGGTGGCAAAAGTTCGGTGAAAGCTTCATCCTCATCTTCAACGCTTGCCTGCAAAGCCACATGCCCATGTTTTATCAGGCTTGCAAGAGCAGTAGCTGCACCGTCACCCAATGCCCGCCCCAAGATGCGCCGGCTCACACTACCCCTTTCTTGCAAATAATCTAAAACAGCAATTTGACGCTTAGCCAAGGGTCGCACAGGCCACGGCGGATCCACCTGCAAAACACAAAGCTCACTACTGCCAGCATCATGCCTTGGCAAAAGTAGCTCACCCTCACCACTAAGCAACATACAAGCTAAAGCATGTTGTTCTTCCTCAGGCAAAGAGCAAATATTTTTGATATGTTGCATCCTTGGCTTGCCATCATAAAAATGACGCATCCGTACATGCGTTGTGCGCAAACCTTGCGCCAGCACATGGCCTAAAATATCGCCAATACTACGATATTGCCGTAAGGAAAGCTGTTTTAGCATATCCATATAAGCGGCATTAAATAAAGGTTCACACTCCAGCGGCCACGCTATGGATTTTATACTAACCCCTTCTGGAACCTCCACATCCGCACTGCTATCAACAATAACCGCAGCCCTAAAGCCCTTACCCAAGGGCACCACCACCCGCATACCACAAGTAAAGAAATCCCTTTCGCTTTGCGGCCACCATGCAGGCTTGGCATAAGTTAGGGTTGAATATGGCGGTGTGAGTAATGCTACTGAATAATACATAGTTTTTTGTAAGTTTATATGGGGGAAATTTAAAGCCCACGACAGTCGCCCACCATGGTTGGCCTTCTAAAAAACTTAACCAAAAATTAATGCTGAAAAAATTATCTTTTTCCAGCATTAAAAAATTATATAATAAAAATATCTACTTAAACTGCAAAATATTCTTAAGCAATTCTAATAAGTCATAGCGCAAATCTTCATCTTGAATGGCAAAATAAACGTTTGCGGTTAAATATTCTGCCCAATCTCCAGCATCAAAACGCCTACCAGACATCTTAACCGCAAGCATGCCCTTTTCTTTGGCAAGAGCTTGCAAAGCATCGGTTAATTGCAACTCTCCACCATGCCCGGGGGTCAAATTTTCAATATAATCAAAAATATCAGGAGTTAACACATAGCGACCCACAATGGCAAGACGCGATGGAGCTTTGTCCTGATCTGGCTTTTCCACCATGTCATTGATGCGATAAACTCCGGTAGCTATCTCTGTACCATCAATAATTCCATAGCGGCCAACCTTATCTTGAGGCACTTCCATAACCCCAATTACTGGCATTTTTTCTGCCTTTGCCACATCAATGAGCTGTTGTATGCCCGGAATACCACCAAACATAAGGTCATCACCCACCATAACCGCAAAAGACTCTTTACCCACCAGCTCCTTGGCACAAAGCACAGCATGCCCAAGGCCCAATTGTTTCTTTTGGCGCACTGACATAATGTTAACCATTTCTGCCACTTCACGCACCATTTCTAATTTATCAGTCTTTCCGGCTCGCTCAAGCACACTTTCTAACTGTAAATTATAGTCAAAATGATCTTCAATAACGCTTTTATCCTTGTTAGTTACAAAGATTACATCCTTGATGCCGGATTTAATAGCCTCTTCCACCACGTATTGAATAACTGGCTTATTGTAAATGGGAAGCATTTCCTTGGGAATATTCTTGCTAGCTGGCAAAGAGCGTGTGCCCCAACCAGCTACGGGAACAATAACCTTGCGTAATGTATTCATAAAATACCTTCTTCACAAAATAGATTTATTTTTGTGCCTTTCCGCCGTTAAAATTAAAACGCCATATTTTGAGCTTAAAACCCCAAAATTAAAGACTCTGGCATAACTAAAAAATTTTTTTTAACATAGGGTTTGCACCCTTACCAGCAGTAATGCGCACTAGCAAAGTGCTTTTTGCACAACTTCAGCCAAAGCCTGTGCATGGGCACGTACCTTGGCATAGTCTTCTCCTTCAACCATAATGCGGCACAATGCCTCAGTGCCAGAATAACGCAAAAGTACCCGCCCTCGTTTATCTAGGTCTTTTTCAACACTTTTTTTCACTTTCACTATACTTGGCACATCATCAAACGGTATTTTATTACTCACGCGTACATTAATGAGCTCTTGTGGAAATGGGATTAACAATCCTGCTAATTCAGAAAGAGGGCGTTCTTTTTCGCGCATATACCGCAAAATTTGCAAAGCGGCAAGTAGCCCGTCACCGGTCGTGCAATATTGCCTAAAAATAATATGTCCTGATTGTTCACCGCCAAGCATGGCATTAGTTTTGCGCATAGCCTCCATAACATAACGGTCACCCACATCGGTGCGTAGCAATTTGCCCTTATGCTCCTGCATAAAGATCTCCAAAGCCATATTGCTCATTACCGTTGCTACCAATGTATTTTTGGGTAGCTCTTTGCGCTCCATCATGGCTTGAGCACACAAGGCCATGATTTGATCACCATCTAATATGGTTCCATTTTCATCCACAACTATCAAGCGATCAGCATCACCATCCAAGGCAATGCCTATATCAGCGCGAACCTCCCGCACCCTATCCGCCAAATGCTGCGGAAACAATGAACCGCAATTATCATTAATATTTACACCGTTAGGATCAGTATTAATTTTAATTACATCGGCCCCAAGTTCAGCAAGGGCTAAGGGGGCAACTTTATAACTTGCACCATTGGCGCAATCTATAACAATACGCAAACCATCCAAGGTTAAATGTGGCGGAAAACAACTCTTAGTATAAACTATATATCTACCACCGGCATCTTGAACCTTAGTGGCGCGCCCCACGTCAGCCGATTTTGGATAAGGCCAGTCCTTAGTATCCAAGGCCATGGCGGCAATTTCATCTTCCAATTCATCAGGCAATTTAAATCCCTCAGCATCAAAAAACTTTATCCCATTGTCCATATAGGGATTATGCGATGCAGAAATAACAATACCAAGGTCAGCCCGCATACTACGAGTCAAAAATGATATGGCTGGCGTAGGTAAGGGGCCAGTCAAAATAACATGCATCCCCGCTGCACATAAACCAGCTGTTAGGGCATTTTCAAAAATATATCCTGAAAGACGCGTATCCTTACCAATAACAACTTTATGCTTATGATTACCACGCCTAAAGCAAATACCAGCAGCAAGGCCAAGGCGCAGGGCAAGTTCTGGCGTCATGGGATATGTATTTACCCTGCCCCTAATGCCGTCAGTACCAAAAAGCCGTGTTTGCATAAAAACTCCTATAACATAAACAATGCAGTACTATTTAACTCTTTCTAAACTTATAACCTTGGGTAAACTCTCAAGTAAAGTCATACCTTCAGGCAAAGTCACGCGCAAGGGCACAAGTGAGCTTTCATTCACGTCTAATATAGGTGGTGCAACGCTCAATTGCGCACCATGCAAATAGCCACTATTTTTCTCAAGAGCTTCAGGCACCTCCACCTGCATACTCATAAGATCTGGCTTAACAATATAATGTGAGGGATTTTCGGCAAGAATCTGTACGGGTTTTTCAAGAGTAATACGCTTGCGCTCACTCAAGACTGTATATTTGACCGTCACCCGACTGGGCACAACACCCACATTAGCCTTAGGAACATCTAATATCTCTATTTGCGTCTGCGGGCCTGGCTCCACATTGGGGCTTATCCTCACATTAAGGGGCACACTATGCATACTACTTACAGTGGCACTTGGCCCTTTAACCAAGACATTACTTGGAGTCACATTTAAATCGCTTATTTTAAGTTTTGCAGAGTTTAAGGGCGATACTATATTCACCTTAACTGGCACACTGCGCTCTTGCATGGTATCGGCAACAACAACCATTCGGGCAGGCTCTATATCCTGTACATCAAAAGCACGTAGGCTTTTCTTACGCATATAAGCGAAAGGGATAACATTGCGCCCTTTATGTAAATCAGCCAAGTCCACTATATGCACCCGCGAATTTAAAGGAATATCACGCAATAAGGCCTCTGGTCCGCGCAAACGCACTTCAATACTATCAATCAGACCATCTGTAATAATTAAATGTTCAGGTACATTCTTATATTCCACCTGCACCTCGATTTGCACCTCTACTTGTTCACCAACCACCACTATATACCACAAAGCAAAGGCCATGAAAAACGACAGTAATAAAACAGGAATATTAATTTTAAGAATATTATAACGCATTGCCTATGACCTGCTTTAACTTTGCTCCATTTAATGGTGCCGTAAGTCTACCTTTTTCAGCCACGACTATTTCTCCGCGTTCTTCCGAAACAATAATCGCAATAGCATCAGATTCAAGAGTAACCCCAATCCCTGCCCTATGCCTAGTACCAAAATTTTGATCACTTACCAAGGCCAAGGGCAATATACAAGATGCGGCGAAAATTCTTCCCTTAATCACAATAACAGCACCATCATGCAAGGGAGCGTTGGGAAAAAATATACTTAACAATAGCTTGCGCGTTATCCTTGCATCCACCGGTACTCCATCACGATATACCATATCACCAAGGGGCACAGAACGCTCAATAATAATTAAAGCACCCATGCGTAGCCTTGCCATCTCGGTACAAGCTTCTACCAACTCCTCTAAAGTGTCTTGACGCAAGGCAGAGCGTCGCCAAAAATATCTTGCTCCCATTTCACCTAGGCCTTGACGAATATCTTTTTGAAAAAGTACAATTATTACAAGCAATAAGGAGCCTACAATATTTTGTAAAAGCCAAGTGGTAGAATATAGCCCAAGAGTCATAGAAACAAAATAAAGGAACATGATAATCCCAAGGCCAAGCAAAACTGCTAAACCTTGGGTACCTTTAAGCATTTGTATGGATTTATATAAAATAACAGTGATAAGCAAAATGTCTAAAGCATCACGCCAATCAAAGCCGGCGTAGAACAAATTTTGTAAAATAATATCCATTTGCAATGAAAAGCCTTATCTAAAGTTTTGTACTATATTTAGAGTACGCAATGTATCTGCCACATGATGTACTCTATGTAAGCAAATTCCCTGCATGGCAAGTAAACTCGTTACCAATTGCGTTGCTTTAGCCCGCTCACTCACATTATCATCGCTACATTGTATTAATCTGGTTAAAAATGACTTCATGGATACAGCCATGAGCACCGGTAAGCCAAACTGCTTAAAACTCGCTATATTATTCAACAATTCTATATTTTGCTCAAAACTTTTGCCAAAACCAATGCCAAGGTCAAGCACAATATGTGATTCAGGCAAACCAGCCTTAACTAAACGATTTATTTGCAATTCAAAAAAAAGGCGAATATTATCCACCACATTATCATGCATAATGTTTTGTTGCATCACTTGCGGGCGATCTGTGCTATGCATTAACACATACCCCGGCTTATAATGTGCAACTACCTCTAGCAATTCAGGGTCAAATGTACATGCCGAAATATCATTAATAATATGCACACCAGCCTCAAGAGCAACTTGGGCAGTTTTTGCGTGATATGTATCAACAGAAATATATGGTATATTTTGCTCAGATTTAGTGGTGCTTTTTGCCTTGGCTAGATTATCCATAAGCGGCGTAAGCGCAGGCATAAGGCGTTCAATCTCAAGGTCTGCATCCACGGGCACTGCACCCGGGCGGGTTGATTCTGCGCCTATATCAAGTATGTGCGCGCCTTCTTGCCAAAGCGCCATGGCGTGATTAAGGCCGTCCAAAGGCCTTGCATAGCGGCCATTATCATAAAACGAATCAGGTGAAATATTTACAATACCCATAAGCGCGAAAGGGGATAGCCTAAGGCTCTCCCCTCCGCGCAATATCCACACATTTCTATGTTGATTTAGGGGCATCACCATTCTCCTGCGGAGTGTCGGTAGATTGCTCTGTACCAGTGTTATCTTTATTATTTTGATCGTTTACTGTATCATCAGCTTCTAGCAGAAAATCTTGCTCAGCATCTGCTGGCTGAGCCTGAGTATTTTGTGCTGTTTTAGCATTTTCAGCTTGATCCTTTACCTCCAAGGGTGGCAAAGGCTTATCTTGCAAAATAAGTTCAATATCATCACCGCTAATGGTTTCACGCTCAAGCAAAGCGTCAGCAATGGCATGCAAGTATTGAATATTAGTTTGTAAAAGCTCTCTACAAGTAGAGCGGGCAGTCTCCACCACACGCTTTACTTCAGCATCCACAAGGCGGGCTGTATCTTCACTGAAGTTTTTATTTTGCACCCATTCGCGGCCAATAAATACTTCCTCACCTGTTTCGCCAATGGCTAGAGGCCCAACAGCATCACTCATGCCCCACTCACAAACCATCTTTCTTGCAGTGCGCGTTACACGCTCAATATCATTGCCGGCACCGGTGGTAATATCGTCAAAAATAAGCTCTTCAGCCACACGGCCACCTAGGAGCACCACTAAAGTGTTTTGCAAATAATTACGGGAGTATCCATGCCTATCTTCTTCAGGCAATTGCATGGTCATCCCAAGAGCGCGCCCGCGAGGTATAATGGTTACTTTATGCACAGGGTCAGTCTTTGGCAAAAGTCGTGCTGCCAAAGCGTGCCCCGCCTCATGATAGGCAGTTATGCGCTTTTCTTCATCAGATAAAATCAAACTACGCCGTTCGCGCCCCATGAGCACTTTATCCTTGGCGTATTCAAAATCACCCATTTTCAAAAATTCTTCATTAAGCTTTGCCGCCTGTAAAGCAGCCTCATTGACCAGATTTTCTAAATCTGCACCTGAAAAACCAGGGGTGCCGCGAGCTAAAGTATCAAGCTTCACATCATCAGCCAAGGGTGTGCGCCTTGTATGCACCTCCAATATACGTCTGCGGCCCTGTAAATCTGGAGTTGGTACAACCACTTGCCTATCAAAACGCCCAGGGCGCAATAGGGCCGGATCAAGTACATCTGGTCGGTTGGTAGCAGCAATGAGGATAACGCCTTCATTGGATTCAAAACCATCCATCTCCACAAGTAGCTGATTTAGGGTTTGTTCACGCTCATCATGCCCACCGCCAAGACCTGCTCCACGTTGGCGACCAACGGCGTCAATTTCATCAATAAAAATCAAGCAAGGGGCATTTTTCTTACCTTGAGTAAATAAATCTCGTACCCGTGAAGCACCAACACCCACAAACATTTCAACAAAATCAGAGCCAGAAATGGAGAAAAATGGCACACCAGCCTCACCAGCCACAGCGCGCGCAAGTAAGGTTTTACCGGTTCCAGGAGGGCCTACCAAGAGTACACCCTTGGGAATACGTCCTCCAAGACGTGTAAATTTTTTGGGGTTGGATAAAAATTCCACCACTTCAGATAGCTCGTCCTTAGCTTCATCAATGCCAGCAACATCATCAAAGGTTACTCGTCCTTGCTCCTCATTGAGCAAGCGGGCACGTGAACGCCCAAAACTCATGGCTTTGCCGCCACCGCCTTGCATCTGGCGCATAAAAAATATCCATACACCAATGAGCAAAAGCATGGGGAACCATGAAACTAATAATGTCATATACCACGGCTGATCATCTAATGGTTCAGCCTTAATAGCCACTTTTTTGTCCATAAGGCGGTTGACCAAGTCTGAGTCGCTTGGGGCATAAGTTTGGATATTTTCTCCATCAATTCCTTGGCCAATAAGGGTGTTACCCTTTATTATGACCTCGGTAATATCTCCCTTATCCACTCGTTGTAAAAATTCAGTATACAGCACGTTTTTATTGGAACTTTGCGGCTGCTGAAACATATTAAAAAGCATAACCATAGCCAGAGCAATAATGGCCCAAAGCGTCAGGTTGCGTGTGAATTGATTCAAAATGCCCTCCGTGTATATCTTTTTTATGAAATATTTTAATTAATGCTAATTATTTCCAAATTAACCTAGTATAAATTACCTATTACGACTTTCTGAGTTGTTTGTCTTTTGG
>CAYJIU010000053.1:0-14955 GCA_964370305.1 uncultured Desulfovibrionaceae bacterium | reverse complement strand
AATATAAAAACGGCCCTACGGGGCCGTTTTGGGAGTGCTGACAAAGTCAGCACGATCGATAAATCAGGAATAGGCGGAGCTTTGCTTCGCCGTTAAGTGACTGATTTTCGTGCCTTACTGCCAAGGCAGCTTGTCTGCCTTAGGCGGCGCAAAACCCACGAAGTGGGGTTTGTCATCAAATTGAAAACGGCCCCGTAGGGCCGTTTGAACATTCATATGTGCTACGGGGATTATTGTTGTGTTTCAGCAGGGGCAACTAGTACTTGATCAGCAGTAATTTGAAGTTCCGGTAAGAGTAGGCCAGCAAGTGCATATAATGTGTAAGCACTGATGAGGATATTTGCACGTGCGGTTACAGATTGTATTTCAGAGTTATACAACTCACTTTCTGCGTCAAGCACGTCCAAAAGGGTACGCTGACCAATGAGGAATTGTTCCATATAAAGGTCGCGAGTTTGTAAGTTGTAACCAATGGCTTCTTCATGGTAGGCCAATTGGGTAATGGCATTTTGATAATCAGTCCAAGAGTTAAGAATTTGCAATCTTAAATCATCCAACGCGCTATATGCGGTGTGGCGTGATTCACGAATTCTTGCAGCTTGAGCTTTATTGGCATAAAAATCAGCACCACTATTGAAGAGGTTCCAAGTCATGGTTCCTTGTACGTCCCAACCAGAAGTCCAAGCATCGGTGTGATAATCATAACCATTATAGCTATAATTGGGGCCTGCTTCTATGTTGATAGTAGGATAGTATGCAGATTCAGCAAGCTCTTTATTGGCTTGTTCAATACGAACGTCTGCCAAGTAGGCTATGATTTTTGGGTTATTCGTCTTAGCAAATTCAATAATTTCTTGTGGGCCAGAGAACATTTTTAAGGGCTGCTTAACTGGGCCCATGGAAACTGGTACAGGCATTTCAGTAAGACGAGTATAAGAATCTTCACCTTGAATTAAAGATGTTTTTGAATCTTCAAGTGTGCTCAAAGCGTTGATTAAACGACCTTGAGTTTGAGTGACGTTGGCAATGGTGTCTGCGCCAGTGGCTTCACGATCTCTGGTAAGGGCTAAAATTCTTTCATGTGTTGCCACATTGGTTTTGGACAAATCAAGGGTTTTTCTACGCCAGATAAGATCCACATGGGCAATGATACCGTCAAGGGCAAGGGTTGTGGCATTATCAATAACGCGACTGGTTACTGAATCAAGCGTAGCTTGGCTTGAACGCACACGGCTACGGGTGGCAAAACCATCCCATATAGGTTGAGTAAGTAAGAGCCTTACTTGACTTACTCCGTACATGGCGGTGTTTCTACCAGAGTTTCTGGTGCTGCTATTACTGACATTGGAAAGACCAGAGCTACCTGTGAGGTCAACGCGTGGGCCATATCCTGCTTTGGAGCTTGATAGCTCTTCTTCAGCCACAATGCGGTTTTCTTGAATGGATTTTAGTGCTTTATGAGTCTTAATAACCGCGTTTACAGTTTCAGACATGGTGGTCATGTGGCCTGCAGTGGGATTTTCTTCTTTTAATTCATATGGGACGCCGCTGGCTTTATCATCACCCCACATTCTTGAAGAATTTTCTTTCTGCAAATCTGAAGACATACCCGCCGCAAAACACGGCGTAGTCACAATAAACATGCCCACAAAAAGGGTCAAACATAGACTACGTTTTGAAATAAACATACATAACTCCCGTTAAAGTTAACTTTTGCTAGACTTAGCTCTAACTAGTTTATCTGGCCAAGTCAACAATTTTTTAGGAAAAAAATAAGTTTGCTAATTTTTGTGCTATAATAACTCTTTATGATAACGTATTAAAATACTAGTGTTTAGGTGTGTTTGCGTAAATATAGGTTTTTTTGCTTTGTGTTTTTAATAATTTTTGTCACTGTTTAGTTTAAGGTAGCGTAATTTAAAATGTTTTTTTAAGGTGCTGTTTTTTTAGACCATGCCCTGCGTCGCAGAGAGTTTATCTTCGCAGTGACGCTGATTAAAATTTATTTTCCATATTGACGCGTGACCGTGACCTTTGCTAGAGTGCCTGCGATAGTTGTTTTGATAATATAAATTAACCTTAAAATTAACATCAATTATTTGGGGATACATTATGCAAGAAAGTACCGATGCGAAAGTCATTGAGCGCGGCAAGGAGATGTTTGCCAGCATTTCTGGTGAAAAGCCATCCTTGTTCAATAAAGCAGCTTGGATGGGTAAGGTTATGGATTGGAGTATGCAAAATGAGCAATTTAAAGTGCAAATTTTTCGTTTTGTAGATACGTTTCCTTCTCTAACAACCCCTAAGCTTTTAACAGATCACATTCAAGAATATTTTGGCGAAGAAAAAGATATGCCAGCCTTTCTCTCAGCAGGAGCTAAGATGGCTGGTATGTTGGGTTCACTTGGCGGGGGCATGTTAAATAAATTTATTTCTGCTAACATTCATGAGATGGCTAAACAATTCATCGTGGGTGAAAGAACCGATGATGCCATCAAAAATATGAAAAAATTACGCAGCGATGGCTTTGCCGCTGTGGTGGACGTACTTGGTGAGGCTACACTGTCGCATGCTGAGGCTGAGGAGTATGTGGGTACATACCTTGAGCTTTTGGACGCGCTAGAAAAGGAGCAAGATACATGGGCTGCCCTAGGCAGTGACCCCAAGCAAAAAGACGATTGGGGCCATGCACCAAAGATTAATGTTGCCATAAAGCCCACAGCCACGTTCTGTCTTGCAAATCCGCAAGATTTTGAAGGTTCTGTGGTAGGCATATTGGAACAAGCCCGCCGTATATGCAAGCGCGCGGTGGAGTTAAATGCCTTCTTCTGCATTGATATGGAATCATATAAGCATAAGGATATTACTCTTGAGGTATATCGCCGCTTAAAGTTGGAATATAAAGATTATCCGCATATTGGTATAGTATTGCAAGCGTATTTAAAAGATGCTGAAAAAGATACAGAAGAGCTAATTGCCTGGGCAAAAACCCATAATACACCCATTTCTATCCGTCTTGTGAAGGGTGCCTATTGGGATTATGAAGTGGTTAAAGCTAAGCAAATGGGCTGGGATGTTCCGGTATGGACTATCAAGGCTGACAGTGATGCTTGTTATGAGCGCATAGCCTACACCATTCTAAAAAATAGTGACATCTGCCATTTTGCATGTGCTTCGCATAATGTGCGTACCATTTCTGCGGTTATGGAAATTGCAAAAGAGCTAAACGTACACGATTCTCGTTATGAATTCCAAGTTCTTTATGGCATGGCTGAGCCTGTGCGTCGTGGTATTTTGAAGATTGCCGGACGAGTGCGCTTGTATTGTCCTTATGGTGATATGGTGCCTGGTATGGGCTACTTGGTACGCCGTCTGTTGGAAAATACTGCCAATGAATCATTTTTGCGCCAGAGCTTTGTGGAAGAGGCAAGCCTTGAGAAGCTTTTGGAAGATCCACATAAAACGGCTGATCGTGAGCGCGGTGTGCGCGAGCAAAACCGCAAAAGCACAAGCCAAGTTGAAGGCTTTGGCCCCTTTGTTAATGAGCCCATGGTGGACTTTACCCGCGAAGATCATCGTGCGGTATTTCCTGCTGAAATTGCAAAAATTCGAGCCACTGGCTTGGGCAAGGTTTACCCATTATATATAGGTGGTAAAAAAGTTGAAGTTGAGGATAAAATCCCCACGGTAAATCCTGCAAAGCCTTCTGAGGTACTTGGGCATGTGTGCCAAGGCGGTATTGCTGAGGTGGATATGGCCCTTGCGGCTGCCCGCGCGGCGTACCCTGCATGGCGTGATACTAATCCTGTAGAGCGGGCGAAATATCTAGTAAAGGCGGCAGCCATTGCGCGTCGTCGTCAATATGAGCTTTCGTCTTGGCAGGTTTTGGAAGTGGGTAAGCAATGGGATCAAGCACAAGCGGACGTTGCTGAAGCCATTGACTTTTTAGAATATTATGCCCGTGAAATGGAACGCCTTGCCAAACCACGCCGTTTAGGTAATGCGCCTGGTGAGCTTAACCATTACATATATGATCCCAAGGGCATTACTGCCGTTATTGCTCCGTGGAACTTCCCCCTTGCCATTAGTATGGGCATGGCTTCTGCAGCCATCGTTGCCGGTAATCCTGTTATTTATAAACCTGCGAATATTACCGGTATCATCGGGCATCATTTAGTTGAAATATTTGAGGAAGCTGGCTTGCCAGCCGGTGTATTTAACTACGTGCCGGGGCGTGGTTCAGTCATGGGTGATTATTTAGTTGAGCACCCTGATATTAGCTGCATAGCCTTTACTGGCTCTATGGAAGTTGGCTTGCGTATTGTGGAAAAAGCTGGAAAAACCGGCCCCAATCAGGCCAATGTAAAAAAAGTTATTTCCGAAATGGGTGGCAAAAACGCCATTATAATTGATGATGATGCTGACCTTGATGAAGCTGTGCCGCATGTGCTTTATTCTGCTTTTGCCTTCCAAGGGCAAAAGTGCTCAGCTTGTTCGCGTTTGATTGTTACTGATGCCATTTATGATAAGGCCATAGAACGCTTGGTAGAAGGTGCTAAGGCTTTACTCATAGGGCCGGCAGAAGATTGCACCTATGCTATGGGTGCTGTGGCCGATGCTGCTGCGCAGAAAAATGTGCTTGAATATGCAGCGCTTGCTGAAAGCGAAGGCAACTTGCTTTACAAGAGTTCCACACCAGAAGGCGAAGGCTATTGGGTGCCCATAACCATGGTAGATGGTATTACTCCTGAACATCGCATTGCTCAAGAAGAAGTCTTTGGCCCAGTGCTTGCCATTATGCGCGCCAAGGATTTTGACCATGCCATTGAGCTTGGCAATAGTACACGCTTTGCCTTAACCGGTGGTGTATTTAGTCGCTCACCTAAGAATTTGGACAAAGCACGTAAGAACTTCCGTGTGGGTAACTTATACTTGAATCGTAATAATACTGGTGCTTTGGTTGAGCGTCAGCCCTTTGGTGGAGCACGTATGTCTGGTGTTGGTACCAAGGCTGGCGGCCCTGACTATCTACTACACTTTATGGATCCGCGCGTAATTACAGAAAATACCATGCGCCGCGGTTTTGCTCCGGTGGAAGAAGATGACGATTGGGAAGCATAATTGCACGTGTGGTGCCGCGATGACAAATTAGTTTTTAACAATTTGTAGTGGCGTTTTATGTTTGCGGATTAGTTCAGAATAAAAAACTCCTACCCCTTAACCCTTTGCGGTTGAGGGGTAGGTTATAAAGTGTTTGAGGGAAGTCTGGAATAACTTTTTGCCGTCAGCAAAAATTTCTCCGGATAACCATAACATATAGCTTAAGGTTGGTGTGCATGGGTGATTTTGTTCAACAGTTAATCAATGGCCTTGCTGTGGGTAGTATCTACGCGCTGGTAGCGTTAGGTTATACCATGGTTTATGGCATATTGAAGCTCATTAACTTTGCCCACGGTGATTTATTCACCATTGGGGCATACTTTGGTTTGACCTTGCTTGTGAGTGTGGGGCTTGCCGGAGCTTTGCCCGTACCAGTGGCAATTTTTTTGGTCTTTGTCATGGTGGCTGTGTTAGTGGCCTTCATGGGCTTTTTGCTTGAGCGTGTGGCTTATAGGCCGCTGCGCACTGCAAGTCGTTTATCGGCAGTGGTTTCAGCCCTTGGGGCCTCCATATTTTTCCAAAATGCCATTATGCTTGTTTATGGTGCGCGCTTTTTTGTATATCCAGAAGTGGCCCGCCCTTCGTTTACTGTAAGCATTGGTTCTTGGGAAGTGCCCGGCATACGTATTTTAGTTATTATAACCTCATTATTACTCATGCTTGCTCTGCATCTATTTGTGCATCGCACCCGTACCGGAGCTGCCATGCGCGCAGTATCCATTGACCAAGGGGCAGCAAGACTCATGGGCATCAATGTAAATCGTATCATATCCATAGTATTTATGATTGGGCCCGGCCTTGGCGGTGCTGCCGGTATGATGGTTGGGATGTACTATGGACAAATTGACTTTGTCATGGGCTGGAGCTACGGCTTAAAAGCCTTTACTGCCGCCATTTTGGGGGGTATTGGTAATATCCCCGGTGCTATGCTAGGCGGCCTTTTACTAGGTGTTATTGAGGCCATGAGTGCGGCGTATATTGCCGCGGCCTGGAAGGACGTCATTGCCTTTGGCGTACTTATTTGTATACTTATTGTCCGCCCCACTGGCATCTTGGGCGAAAGGGTGGCTGATAAGCTATGAACATACGACACATTATTTCCATCGCACTCATTGTAGGTATTTTATTTTTGCCGATGGTGGCCAATAGATATTGGGTTGACGTTTGTGTAAGTATTGGGCTGTATGCTTGGCTTGCTCTTTCATTAAATGTTATTCTAGGTCAGGCTGGTCTGTTTCACATGGGGCATGCGGCATTTTATGCCATTGGTGCCTATACTACTGCTGTTTTAAATACTATGTTTGGCATACCTGTGCTTTATCTCTTGCCTTTGGCAGGGGTGGCGGCAGGGATTTTTGCACTCATTGTAGCAAGGCCCATTATACATTTGCGCGGTGACTATTTGCTTATCGTAACCATTGGTATTGTTGAGATTGTGCGCTTAACTCTCATTAATGATGTGGGTGGAGTTTTTGGCGGAGCCAATGGTATCTTTGGTATTTCACGGCCAGAAATTCTTGGCTTTCGCATAGTTACCCCAACGCAATTTTATTATTTTGTTTGGGGTGGAGTGGCCTTAAGTGTGCTATTTTTTGCATGGCTTGCTCAATCGCGTTTTGGTCGGGCCTTAAATTATATTCGCGAAGATGATACCGCTGCCAATGGTTGTGGTGTGAATGTAGCGAAATATAAGTTGATTGCCTTTATAATTGGTGCGTGTTGGGCTGGTACTGCTGGTAATGTTTTTGCTGCCAAGATGACCATTGTAACGCCGGAGTCATTTTCGTTTACTGAATCTGTGGTAATTTTTGCTGTGGTTATTTTGAGTGGTGGCAGTCAATTGGGTGTGCTATTAAGTACCTTTATATTCATTGGTTTACCTGAAATTTTACGTGAATTTTCCAATGCACGTATGCTCATTTTTGGTCTAGCCATGATGGGTATGATGATTTGGCGGCCACAAGGCCTTTTACCACCAGCTTTATATAAATATAAGGTTAACTTTTTTAATAAAGATGGCACAAGCAAACCGCCGTCATCGGCATCATCTCCACCAGAGCAAGGGGGCAAGATATGAGTTTATTAAGACTTGCCAATGTCACCAAGGTTTTTGGTGGGTTAACGGCCATGCAGGAAGTTAATTTTGAGGTAGCAAGGGGTAGCATTGTGGGGTTAATCGGCCCCAATGGTGCCGGTAAGACTACGGTATTTAACTGTATTACCGGAAACTACAAGCCGGAGAAGGGCGATATTTACTTTAAGACTGAGCGTATTACCGGTATTCCTTCGTACAAACTTGTAAAAAAAGGCATAGCCAGAACATTCCAAACCATACGCCTTTTCCCGCGCATGCAGGCTGTAGAAAATGTCCTTGCGGGGCACCATTGCCGGATGACAGCTGGAGTTGTTTCATCCATGTTGCGCTTGCCTTGGCAAAGACGCGAAGAAAAGGCCGCCTTTGACCGCGCCATGCAAGAACTTGCCTTTGTGGGTATTGATGATTTGTATGCTGAGCGCGCAGGAAGCCTTGCTTATGGTAAACAGCGTTTATTAGAAATTGCGCGCGCTTTGGCTTCTGACCCAGAATTGCTCATCTTGGATGAGCCGGCAGGGGGCATGAATGAGCAAGAAACTGCTGAACTTATGGAACTTATCCATGCCATTCGCAAGCGGGGCATTACGGTACTTTTAATCGAGCATGATATGCGCTTAGTCATGCATATTTGCCATGAGCTGATTGTCCTTGAAAATGGATGTGTTATAGCCAAGGATGTGCCGGAAAATATCCGTAATAACAAAGCTGTCATCGAGGCATACCTCGGTGTGGACGATGGGAGTTGGTAATATGGCACTCTTGGAATTAAAAGATGTATACGTAAATTATGGTCAGGTGGAGGCCTTACACGGCATCAGCCTAAAGGTGGAAGAGGGCGAAATTGTAACCATTTTGGGTGCCAATGGTGCTGGCAAAACCACCACCATGCAAACCATTAGTGGGCTGCAAAGTGTAAAAAAAGGTGAAATTCTTTTTGATGGTATGCCCCTTCATACATTGCAAAGTGATGAAATAGTTAAAAAAGGTATTACGCAATCACCTGAAGGCAGACGCGTTTTTGGCACCATGAGTGTGCTTGGGAATTTGAAATTAGGTGCTTTTACCATTGAAGATAAGGATAAAATTGCTAAAAGCTTAGAATGGATTTTTAAGTTATTTCCACGCCTTGAGGAACGTCAACGCCAGCTTGCCGGCACACTTTCTGGAGGTGAGCAGCAAATGCTAGCCATAGGTCGTGCTCTTATGGGCCAACCAAGGCTTTTGCTTCTTGATGAGCCCTCATTGGGTCTTGCGCCACTCTTGGTGGCCTCTATTTTTGAAACTATCCGCACCATCAATGAAAATGGTGTAACGGTGGTCTTGGTGGAGCAAAATGCCAGAGCTGCCTTAAAGCTTGCCAAGCGTGGCTATGTGCTTGAAGTGGGCAATGTGGTTATGGAAAATAATGCCGATGTAATGCTTAATGATCCTATGGTTAGGGAGGCTTACCTCGGCGGACATTAGAGCTAATTGCTTTAGTTTTGAAAAACATAACAATAGAGACCTCTACGCCGTAAAGCGATTGATTTTCGTGCCTTTCCGCTTGGCAGCTTTGCTGACAATAGCGGCGCAAGGCCACACGGAGTGGGGTTTGTCATCAAACTTAGACCTCTACGCAGTAAATTGCGCAGAGGTCTCGTTTTTAGTGCTGGCTATAATAGTCGGCCTTAAAAACATAGTAAGGCTATAATAAAAACGCAATGATTATACCTATGGCTAGGATGGCATACGCGCGTTTGGTGCGCAGCGCAAGCACAGCTCCCATAAGGCCCATACTGTAGAGGATTGGCCAGTTCATATGTGCAATGAGGGGTAGGGCATGGGCCTTATTGAGTAAGGTAAATATGCCCCAAAGGCTAGTAAATAAAGTTATATACAATAAACATTCCCATAAGATAAAACGCGCCATAGTTTTATAAACAATATCTTGTGGGCTAATGCCATTTTGGGGATTTTCTACCCAAGCCTCAAGGTCATTTATATAAACATTGGTGCGTTTTCTTTGCCATAACTCTACCCATGTTATGGTATAAGCGAAGGGCAAGCATATGAGTAGAGGCACGGCAAGTTGACTTGGTGCTTGCCACGAAAATAGTAAGGTGAGAGGGTATAATAATAAAAAAGATAGCGTTCCAGATGGTGGGATAACCGCGCCAAGGCGTAATACATCTAGCCAAAATAATTCAAGTATAATGCCAAGGGGTAGAGCAAATTCTAATGTGCTAGTGATAGCACCGAACAAAAAAGCTGCAATCAAGGGCCTGTCTAAAAGGCCAATGCTAATGCTACACCTAGCTAGACTTGCAAGGACAAAAAAAAACACCCCAGAAAACCAAGGTAAAGAGGATCTAAAGCGGAGTTAAAGTTCATGCAAACCTCGAGGTTTTTCTGTGGGAATAGCGCGAAAATCAAGGCTGAGCTTGGCATCCAAATCCTTTAATATATTAAGCTCATCATCGGTTACGGCCACGTGCGGTAGGAGTTGTTTTTTGCCCGGGGCAAAGTGCAAATTGCCTACATTCACATGTGGCTGTGGAATATCAAGGCTTATAGCCATGGCTGCATCGGCACAAGTTTCTAAAATAACAAGGATTTTGTCGTTGGCAAGTTTGTGCAAAATTTGAGGTAACTGGGCTATACATACAAAGTGAACCTGTATTTGTTCCGGTATGGCTAAGCAAGTTATTTCTTGACGCAAACTATCACTAGCTAAATCATCATTGGCAACTACTATATGTTTGGCATGTATATATGGTAGCCATGCCTCAATAATTTGCCCATGGATGAGCCTGTTATCTATCCGAAATAATAGCATAGTTTATTTGCCTAACATACTTCCAGCTACAACAATACCGTTTTTACCAGCGTCCTCAGCAATATGTGCAAGTTCTGTCAGGGGTTGGGTGCGTGAAGTAAAAACTTTTAAAAGCATGGGCAGATTAACCCCGGTCACCACTTCCACATTGTGCTTGGCAAGCAAGGCTAGGCTCAAGTTGGTAGGCGTTCCGCCAAACATATCGGTAAGGATAATAACCCCTGTTCCTTTGTTAAGACGCGAGGCGGCGTCTTCTAGTCTTTTTACTGTGTCTTCAACATCATAGGCTACATCAATGCTAATGGATGTACAATCGGTGAGTGGGCCTAGTATAAACTCTGCAGTGCGAAGTAGGGCTGCGGCGTAATCCCCATGGGCCACCACAATAATGCCCACATGTTCTGAGGTGTTTTCTTGGCTCATATTTCCCCCCTTTTGACTTAAGGATTTACATTTAAATTGGTTTTTCAACAATAAATATTTAGGCTCAAAATAATATGCAAAATAAATTTTCTATAAAAGTTTTAACTGGTCATGGGCTTCAAATAATGCCAGATGCCTGTGCTCAAGAGCAGTGGCATATCCGGCTTGCTTTATAACCTTGCGCAAATGTTCAGCTGCTGCCACTGAGCGATGCCGCCCACCGGTGCAGCCAATGGCTAATGTTAATCTGTATCGGCCTTCACTTTCGATAAGCTCAATAGTTTGAAGCATGAATTCCACAAATTTTTTTAAGAATTTTTGCTCCGGTGCCTTACCAAAAACATAGTCTGCAATTACTGCATCCTTACCAGATAGTGGGCGCAATTCTGCGTCAAAGTATGGGTTTGGTAAAAAACGTAAATCAAAAACAAAATCTGCCTCCTTGGGGATGCCATACTTAAAACCAAAGGAAACAATATTTATTTTTAATTTATGTAGAGATTTACCGGTGCCACCCCAGCGTTCTTGTAGTGCTCTTCGCAAATCATGTATGGAAAACTGGCTGGTATCAATGACCATGTCGGCCATGCGCTTTAAGGGCATTAAGTGTCTTTTTTCTGATTCAATGGCAGATTCAAGCCCTATTCCACTGCGTTCTAGTGGGTGCGGGCGTCTAGTGGTGGCGTAGCGGCGCATAAGCTCTGCTTCTTGTGATTCTAAATATATAATGCACGGCTCGATATTTTGTGTGCAGATACTTTGCATAACATGGCTCATATCCTCAGCTAAGGTTGAGCTGTGTAAGCTTATACCAAGTGCAATGCCTTGAAAATGCTGCATGGATTCACGCTGCATAAGCTCCACCATTTCTTGAATGAGGGCTATGGGTAGGCCATCTACGGTAAAATAACCTAAATCTTCAAATACTTGTAGGGCTGTGCTTTTTCCAGCACCGGAAAGACCCGTGATGATATATGCTTTTAGAGGGGGTGAAGTTGCTTGCATTATTCCCTCGTGTAGGGTGTTTCAAGGTTAATATAGATCGTATACTATTGAAAATATCCTTGAAACACCCATTTTGTTTGCGCATAGTTTATACTATGGGATCAATAAGTCCGTATTCGCCACTGCGGCGACGATAAACTACATTAATTCGTTGGTTTTCAGCACTTAAGAATACAAGAAACTCACTGCCCACTGACTCAAGTTGCAATATGGCCTCATCAAGAGCCATGGGTTTTGGCTCAAAGCGGCGTGTGCCAATGTTGCCTTCGTCCAGTTCTCCGGCGAAATTATAGGTAAATACTTCAACCTTAGCATCGCGCGCTTGGCGATGATGCTTCTTTTGGCGTGATACTTGTTTTTTTATTTGCGCTTCTAACTTATCAAGCACAAGGTCAATGGAAGAGTACATTTCTTCTGTTTGTTCAGTGGCGGTTAGGGCAAGGCCCTCACCACTTACGCGCACGTCGCATTTATGTCTGAATTTATCAACGCTTAGGTTGACTTGGACATCAAGGCCAGCTGACTTGCCAAAAAAACGGCCAAGCTTTTCAAAGCGACGGCGGGCATACTTTTTAAGGTGATCTGAAGGTTCAAAGTTCTTGAACGTGAAAGCAATATTCATGCAGTACTCCTTAGCTCAAGGTCAACACAAAATCGTGCGGACGCATACCATTACCATTTATTAAAATACGCAGTGCGTATTTCAGTCTGAGAGCAAATCACAAGCGTTTGTGCTACTAGGGCCGTAAAACTTTGTGACATATACTAAAAATGTTCTTTGCGCTTAGATGAAGATGCAATGTCCATGGCAGTCCTATATTTTGCAACAGTTCTGCGCGCAATATTTACCTTTAAGTGTTCTTTGAGCATTTCACCAATGCGCTCATCACTAAGTGGGTTTTTAGAGTCTTCTTCACCAATAAATTTTTTGATGAGTGCCTTTACACTTTCTGAGCCAACCTGACTTCCGTCGTCAAGCTCCAACGCACTGTTAAAGAAGAATTTTAGCTCAAAAGTACCATGCGGTGTCGCCACATATTTATTGGTGGTTATGCGGCTTACGGTGGACTCATGCATGGTAATATCATCAGCAATATCTTTGAGAATTAACGGTGCTAGTTGTGTTACCCCTTGCTCAAAGAAGGGACGCTGGTATTTAATAATACTTTCAACTACTTTATATAAAGTACGCTGTCGCTGATAAAGACTTTTAATCAGCCAAGATGCTGCACGCATTTTTTCAGAACAGTACTCTTTTTCCGCCTCAGGCATGCGCTCAAAACCATCATCTTGTAGTATAGTTGAAAGCTGTAAGTGTGGTAAACCATCGTCATTTAGGATGATTACAAAATCATCGCCATACTTATATACAAAAACATCGGGGCTAATAAATGTGGGGTCACTACCACCAAACGATGCGCCCGGTAAGGGCTCAAGGGATTGAATAATATCTAAATATTCCCTTAAGTCTTCAAGATCAATTTGATATTTACGCAAAAGTGGCTTGTAGCGTTTGGCCTCAAGATCCTCTAAATGTTCAGTAACTAAGGCAACTAAGATGGGGTCACGATCATAATTTAAGTTGCGCAATTGTATCATTAAACATTCTGAGGCATTACGCGCAGCAACTCCCACTGGGTCAAAAAACTGCACCGCTTGCAATACTTCTTCTATATCATTTTCTGCAACATCAATCATTTGCGCCATGTCTTCAATGCTTGCCTGCAAGTAGCCGGAAGAGGAAAGGTTTCCAATTATTATTTCCCCAACTTCTTTTTGGACATCGCTTAGTGAGGAGAGGCGCAGCTGCCAGAGCAAGTGGCCTTCAAGGGACGGTTTTTCGGCATAGCGCGCTTCAAACGGGCTTAAATCGTCATGAGCTTCAAATTCGCGCGGCTGTAGATTGCGGGGGGTACTGGCAAATTCACCAAGGTAATCCTCCCAGTCAGCTTCCTTTGCAAGCTCCTTGTCATAAACTTGTTCTTCGTTACTTGTATTACGAAGCTCTGCCCCTTCTGTATCAAAATTATCTTCAAAACCTTCTTCTAAGAAAGGGTTTTCAAGTAGCTCTTGTTGGACAGTTTCCACAAGTTCAAGACGGGAAAGCTGCAAAAGCTTGATAGCTTGCTGTAATTGTGGTGTCATCACCAGCTGTTGGGCAAGCTTTAGCTGTTGTCTAAGCTCCAATGCCATAAATACTCGTTCCTTTTTGCAATAGTATCGGCTGTATAAGGTTGCTATACACGCCTTACAAATATTGTGCCATATTGGCAGTGAGGATGCAATACAAAAATGCATCTTACACAAATAATGCAGTAAAAAATATTTGAAGTCCATTAAGAGAAATAAAATAATTGTCTAAGGATGTTATGTGTTGACAGCGCAAGCATAAGTTTGCAATATCAACACGGGGTATACCCCCCGAATTTGAAGGAGAATTATATGAAAAAAATAGTTTTGAGCTTCATGCTTTTAGCGGTAGTAATGCTTAGTTCCACAATATCTATAGCTGGACAAAATCCTGTTACCGACCTTACGGGTAAAGTTTGGATGGAGTCTTCTCATGAAGTGAAAATGGCCTTAATATATGGCGTTGAGTGCGCCGTGGCCATGGAATATTTAACGGCAAAACATCGTGAAGAAGCGGACGGCGAAAAGGCAAGTCACGATGAAATCGTAAAATCGCTCACTGCCTTTCCTGAGAATTGGATTTTAGCCTTTTCCGGCGTTGAGCGAGCAAGTATCGTTGATACACTTGATAAATGGTATACAGATAATCCTACTGAGCTTGACAGGCCAGTATTTAACGTGCTTTGGTACGAAGTGATGGAACCAACATTAAAAAAGAGGTAAGATATGAAAAAGATTTTAGTTGCTGGTGCATTAATACTGGCCATTGCGGGTGGTAGCGGTTGCACAAATATGTCAAGAACACAGCAAGGTACTTTAAGCGGTGCAGCTCTTGGTGCTGCGGCTGGGGCTGGTGTTGCAGCCATTGCTGGAGGTTATGCTGGTTGGGGTGCGCTTGCAGGTGCAGGGCTTGGTGCCCTTGCAGGTGCTGTAATTAGCAAGGAAAATGAAAGACAGTGGTAAGATAAACCGATAAAAAGGCCCTATGCTAAGCGTGAAGAATTTGCGCGCTGCGTGGCCTTGTGTATAATAAATGAAAAAAGCCCCCCTTGTTATGTTTTTGCAAGGGGGCTTTTTTTATAGTTCGACTTTCTGCCTTAAAGTTGAAATAAGAGTCCTGCATAATTCTTAAAATGATAAAAATACATGGATTGCTTCGTCGCTGCGCTTCTCGCAATGACTTTTGTTGTAATATTAAGTCATTGCGAGAAGCGTAGCGACGAAGCAATCCATGCCTTTTTAATTGTGCAGGAGCCTCGAAATGTTTTTTATTTAGTCGATGCTGAAAAACGCATTTCCATGCGCTTTTCAGAAAGGCACGTTGCCT
>CAYJIU010000052.1:0-14992 GCA_964370305.1 uncultured Desulfovibrionaceae bacterium | reverse complement strand
GGGAAACTTTGATTGAAAAATATTGCTATTTTAATAGTTTTGTCTGTTTTTCAGCCTCGACTACTTAGGCTTGTGCATTAAGCACAGCATAAAGTTTGCGAAAAAGAGCCCGTTTTGCGGTGGTAGAGTTCTCTTTGCGGGCATGCAGGGTGAGTTTTTGAATGTCAGCTTGCGCCTCTTGTGGTAGTTGTGAAAGTATGTGCTGTTCTTCCTGTTCATTGGCTGTGAGTAAGGCTTCGCGCAATCTTTCAGCATGATGAAACTTGGCAGTATCTTCATGATGCCCTTGGCGCAAGACATCAAGGGCTGTGCGCAATTCATCAGCCGGACATTCACGCATCAACTTACCAATATATTGCATTTGCCGGCGGCGGCCTTCTCTATCAGTAATTTTCGCCATAAGCTCTAGTGCTTCAAGCATTTCCGCAGTGATGGGCAAACCCTTAACCTTGCTCAAAGGCAAGGCTACAAGTTCTTCGCCTAATTTTTGTAAGGCCGTACTGTCGCGCTTTTTTTGGGAACGGCTGGGCCTTTCTGCTTCTAGTAGTTCGTCTTCAGCCATATATTGATATCGTTTTTTTCTAGCCACATTATTCTCCTATAGTCCAAGCAGTACACCCGCAAAAATTCCCACGGACACAAAGCCATTTAAGGTAAAAAATGCCATGTTCACACGGCTTAAGTCATTAGGTTTCACGCATTTATGTTCATAATACAGCAACGCACTTATAATAATCCATACCACATACCAACCCACACCAAGTTTGGCATTTAAGCCTGCTAGGAAGAAGAAAATAGCAGTTATGGCGTGGCAAAAAGCTGCAAGCATTAAGGCTTTTTCAAGGCCAAAATGGGCCGGAATAGAGTGTAAATTGTGGCTGCGGTCAAAATCCACATCCTGACAAGCATAAAAAATATCAAAGCCGGCTACCCAAAAAATAACTCCGCATAAAAAAAGTATGGGCGTCATATGTAAACTTGGGTCAACACTAATCCAGCCAGCCATGGGCGCAAGCCCTAAGGTTGCACCCAAGTAAAAATGGCATAACCATGTAAAACGCTTGGTATAACTGTAAAAGGCAACAAAGGCCAAAGTGGGCAAAGCCAGCATAAAACATAAGTCATTGAGAAGGGCACAACTAAACACAAATAGCATGGCCATGCCTAGGCAAAAAATCTTTGTTTGCCTTGGGCTAATCTCTCCTGTTACCAAGGGTCTACCGAGGGTGCGAGGATTTTTGCTATCAAGGTGTAGGTCTGCTAGTCTATTAAAAGCCATGGCAAAGGAGCGCACCGTAACCATAGCCACAGTTAATAAAAATAAAATGCGCCATGGTGGCAGGCCACTAGCTGCTAAAAAAGCCCCAGTGTAGGCAAAGGGCAAGGCAAATACTGAGTGCTCTATCTTTATCATGCGGCAAATGGCCGCAAAACTATTAAAATTTATTTGCATAACTGATTACTATTCAATTAAATTTGGGCGCAGTCCGTTGGGTCGCCCAATAGTTTAGCCAAAGCATGAGGCAAGGCCGGCAGTAGTGCCGCTAAGTTTTCTTGTACAGCCTTTTTACTACCAGGCAAATTTACGCATAGGCATTGCCCAATGGTGCCAGCCACAGCCCTTGAAATAATGGCATTGGGCGTCTTGGCAAGGCTTGTTTGCATCATTAATTGTTCAAACCCTTGCAATCGTTTATCAAGCACAGCAAGGGTTGCTTCCACCGCCACATCCCTTGGGCCAAGGCCGGTGCCGCCAGTGGTACAAATAAGATCGTAGCCTTGACCTAAAGCAAGCTCCAAGAATAGTGTTTTTAAGGCATGGCCTTCATCGGGTAATAAAAAGCCTTGCTCATGGCATAGGGGTATAGTTTGACCTAGCATATCTGCAATTGCTGGGCCGCTTAAGTCTTCACGTTGGCCTATAAAGCCTTTGTCTGAAAGAGTAATCCAAGCCAGAGCGTAGCCATGTCTGCTAACATCAAGTGTTAATTTGCCCTCGTCAAAGGGTACAAGGCTTTTAAGCATGGGGCATGCCTGAGCGTGAGGTGAATTTTTTGCTGGCAAGAGAGCCCTACCCACTACCTTAAAAACTTCTTGGCCTTGTACCGATAGCCTTGTGCCAACCTTCAAAAAAGGTGGGGGAATTTCTGAGCTTATATGACATTGTGCCCCTGCAAGCTCAATATTTGACAGGGGAAAAATATCTCCGGCAGAACAAGATGTAGTTTTAATTTGCATGGGCCCTCCGTGTTATAGTGCTATTAAGCATATACAAGACGGGCTATATATGCAAATTTTGAATATGCAAATTTTTTGTAAAATTAGCGTGAAATAGTATGTAAATCCTCAAAAAAGCATTTGCAAGTAGTTTTAAATATAAGTACATATGGACTTCATCATCAAAACGCATATAATTATGTCTTTGAATCAAATATGGATAAAACAAAAAATTCGGTAAAAAATTTGTAAATAAATTTTAGAAGGAATAACCATGACTTATACCAAAAGCCAAGATAGCACAGCCCATTTACAAACTCTAGGTACAGGCAAGATGCCAACTCCTGCAGGTGCGCCCGGTCTTGCGCAATTGGAGGCCTTTCCCAATTGTTACCCTGAACGCAACTATGTGATAAGTATTAGCTATCCTGAATTTACTTCCCTTTGTCCTGTTACTGGTCAACCGGACTTTGGAACCATTGCTGTAGAATATATACCTGATGGTAAGTGCGTGGAATCAAAAAGTTTTAAGCTGTATATGTTTGCCTACCGCAACCATCAATCCTTTATGGAAACCATAACCAACACTGTGCTTGACCATATGTGGGAATTATTAGAGCCACGCTGGTGTTATGTAAAAGGACTTTTTGTGCCGCGCGGGGGGACGCACATACATGTTTTTGCTGAGCGTTATAAGGATTTGGGAGAAAAACAAAGTGTTGCTTTGCGCCAGACAGTGCAGGATTGGAAGACAGATATAAGCCGAATTCAGCATAAAGTATAATTCATTATGCAAAGGAGAAAATTATTATGCCATATGTAAATATTAAGGTCACCGGTGGCAGTGAAGCCCCGACGGCTGAACAAAAACAAGAGCTTATTAAAGGTGTTACCGATGTTCTTGTGCGCGTGCTTAATAAAAATCCTGCCACCACCGTGGTTATTATTGATGAAGTTGACGCGGACAATTGGGGGCTTGGGGGGCAAAGCGTTACTGAGTTGCGTAAAAAACAATAGTGAATGTCAGCAAAAAAATATTTTTTAATTTGTATTATTACAAATTCTTAGCACATTTTTAAATGTAGTTTGACAGAAAAATAAAAAAAATTGCAATTTTAATATTTTCTTAATGTTTGTTTATTTTACTGCACTCACAGGCGATACGCCTGCACATAAAAAAAAGGAGAAAATTATGAACATGAACTTCAAAAAAAATGTAGCTTTAGTTGCTGTAACTCTACTTTTAGGTATTGGAACTTTTAGTGTGGCTTTAGCCGATGGGCATAATAAAGCTGGTGGCTTTAGCGGCCCTGCTAATACTGGTGGTTTTAGTGGACCTGGCCCCAAATTAACATCCATTATAGATGCATCCAAACAAGCTGATGACACTTGGGTAACCCTTAGAGGTAATATTATTCAACAAGATGGCGATGATAAATACACCTTTAGAGATGCCAGCGGCCAAGGCATTGTGGAAATAGAGCGTAAAGCTTGGGCTGGCCAAAACATAAGCCCCAGCGATACTGTAGACCTCATCACTAAGGTTGATAAGGATTGGGGCGCAACTGAACTTGAAGTAAAACAAGTACGCAAAGTTAAATAATATCCTGATTGAAAAGTACATGTAAATATTGCTCAGCATCAAACTAAGGGGAGCTTTGCTTTCCTTAGTTTGATAGCAAAGCTTTTACGGAGATAGAGCAACGCAAGCGGATTATTTTAAATTATGCGAATACTACTAGTGGAAGATGATGCCATCATTGGTGATGGTTTGGTTGCTGGCCTAGGTAAGCAGGGTTTTACCGTGGATTGGTTAAAGGATGGGGATATGGCGCGCCATGCACCACAAAAAGAAGTGCATGACTTAATTATCCTTGACCTAACCTTACCCAAGGTGGACGGGCTTGAGCTTTTGCGTCAATGGCGCAAAAATGGACACACCATGCCCATCATTATTTTGACTGCGCGGGGCACCATTGATGAACGAGTACAAGGTTTAAACCTAGGTGCCGATGATTACCTTGCAAAACCCTTTGCTTTATCTGAATTAGTGGCACGCTTAAGAGCTTTGCAGCGCAGGATTGCCGGGCAAAGCAATCCCTTACTGGTGCATGGTAAGGTATCCCTTGACCCTCAAAAACGTATTGCTTATTTAGACGGCCAAAGCATAGACTTAACCCCAAAGCTTTTAATACTATTAGAAATTTTTTTGATAAATCAGGGGACTGTACTTTCGCGTAGCTTACTTGAAGAAAAGCTCTACGGCTGGAATGATGATGTAAGTAGTAATGCTATTGATGTGCATATTCATCACTTGCGCGCAAAACTTGGGAATTCATTTATTAAAACTGTGCATGGAATCGGGTATACCCTTGGTAAGATTGAATGAAGTTAAATATAAAGCATATAAAAAAATGGAGCCTCACGGCTAGGCTTTTATTTTTCTTTGCCATTATTTCCTTATTGGTATGGACGGTGGCAACAGTGATTACTGTAAATATTACGATTGATTACAGTAAGACTTTTTTTGATAATCAGCAAATACTTTTAGCCAAGACTTTACTTAACCTACATATTGAGCCTCATAATACCCAATTACCACCCACTGATTTATTGTTGCCATTTGGCAGCGATAAAACGCTTAAGCGCGAAGATGACGATGTGCTTGGCTTTGCATTGTTTTCTGCGCAAGGTGAGATGCTTTTAAGCGACGGTGAACATGGCAATGACTTTCCCTTTTTGCCTGATGGGGAGGGGTTTAGACGTGTTAAGGTGGATGATGATGAGTGGCGTATACTTTGGTTGCAGTCCGAAGATAAAACGCGCATTGCCGCTGTGGGCCAAGAAAAAGAGTATCGCAATGATATGATTTTAGATATTCTTTGGGGGCAAATTAGCCCATGGATTTTTACTTTGCCTTTCTTGCTCTTGGCTTTTGCCCTGGCTCTATACCGTGAATTGCGTCCACTGCGCAACATTGCAAAAGAGTTAAATACTCGCAAAGCTCATGATACAAAACCCATATTGCATGCAAACATTCCGCCGGAAATACAGCCAGTAATTGCAGCATTAAATACACTTTTTGAGCGCATTGGTATTTTATTAGCGCATGAGCGGGCCTTTGTGGCCAATGCCGCACATGAGCTGCGCACTCCCATTACTGGCCTTAAAATTCAGGCAGAAGTTATGGCTATGTCTGATGAAGACCCCGAAGCCCAAAAGCGTGCTTTACAAAAAATACTGCAAGCAACCAATAAATGCAGTCATTTAATAGACCAATTACTTTTGCTTTCTCAGCTTGAAAATCAATTTCATTCTTCAACAAAGCCAGATGAAAAATCAAATATATTTCAATCCTTGGACTGGGAAAAGCTCATGGCCGATGCATGTTATGAAGCCCAAGATAATGCCGCGGCAAAGCATATAACTTTGGAATATACTATCCATGCCATTCCCATGGATAAAAAGGGTGTGCCCTCGCTTTGGGCCATAGTTTTACGCAATTTACTTGATAATGCTATACGTTATACCTCTGAGGGCGCGCTTGTGCGAGTATCACTATCTACTGGTGCAATTTGTGTTGAAAATACTGGCACTAGTATTGATGAAAATATTTTGCCTCATTTAGGGGAACGTTTTTATCGACCCCCTGGGCAAGAAGCTTCTGGGTCTGGGCTTGGTCTTGCCATCGTTAAGCACATAGTAACATTGCATAATGCTCATTTTTCCATTGAAAATATAAGCACTTCTGATTCTACACATCCTAAGAAGGTGCAGGCCTGCATACAGTTTTAGATACATAATTTATGTAAATCAAAAGCTATCTAAATGTAGCTGCGCATGGGTTGCATCAACATACTTTCAATTATTTTTTGAAATACCCCAAAATGCTCTTGCACATCTGTAAATAAGTGCATAATACTGTGTGTCCCACGTTTTAGAACTTATAAAAATAAGCATATTTATACAACTAGCTATGACTAAAGAACAAACAAATACCAAAAATACCAATAATGCAAAATCTCAGCATGCTAACGGGCCTGACGAAAGCCCTAAGCAAAGCAGATCTACATTTTGGAATAATAAAGAATATAGCGATATAGTTTTTTATCTTTTTATTGCTATATTTTTGTTAGAGCTTGTGGTGGCTGGCGTGGCGTTTTTTTACGGCATCATTCATGCTGTACCAGACCCCAATGGTGGGGCTCCACGTTTTCAGTTTCCTTGGCTTGCTTATGTTTTGGCCGCTGTGTTGGCTCCGGCTGGCCTTTTGCTTATTTTGCATCTATCGGGCGTTGATGTATTTAGCTTTCGCCGGGGTCGAGATGATGAGGCTTGGCAAGCAGAGCTACCCACGCGTTTGCGCAAAGCATATATTATTATAAAAAATGCTCCTACCATCGTGCTTTTGGTGGGTGTGCTCTTGCTTGGGGCGGCTTTGGTTTATGTTGATGGGGCACTAAATGCGCTATTTCAACTAAGTGATAGCATTGGACAATATTTACCTTGGATTATTGGCGGCATTGTAGTGGTGTGGTGTGTGACCTATATGGGGCGCGTGTGGTTTGCTTATCGCAGTAAGCGAGTAGAAGAGGAATATGCCTTTAGGCGTGAAATTTTTGAGCGCACTGGACAAATTTTGGTGGATCGTGGCACCATGCAACTACCACCCCAAGAGCAAAATATTGCCATTGAAGCCGCAACCGTCGAAGCTTTACCTGTAGCAGAGCCCGACGATACGGTGATAGTTGATGCTAAAATAAGTGATAAACGCTAGTTTTTTGTGCCTTTTCGCTTGGCAGCTCTGCTGATAATAGCGGCGCAAAACCCGCGAAGTGGGGTATGCATCCACTTGTGATAAACTCTAGTTTATCATTTGCTTCTAAGAATGTTCTTCAATGAGATCGCGCATTTTATTGCTAAGGCTTTGTAAGTCTGGCTTGGCAAATTGAGCATCTGCCCCTACTGCTTGGCATTTTTTAATTAAACTATCATTAATAAGTGATGAGAACATAGCCACAGGCAATGCCTTTAATTCAGGGTGTTCCTTGATGCGCTTGCATAGGTTAAGCCCATCCATCACTGGCATTTCAATATCCGAAATAACGCCCTGTACGTAGTCAAAAATTGGTTTACCGTGTACTGCGGCTTCGTCCACAAAGCGGTTTAGGGTATTCCATGCATCTTGCCCATCAACGCATTGGGTTACCTTGAACCGTCCTTCTTTTTCTAATAAATCAAGTACAAGACGACGAATACTTGTGGAGTCATCCACGTGCATAATTGAATATTGTTTTTCTGCTGTTTCGCCCGATGCCTCATCCATACGCATGGCCATATCTGGATGCATTTCAGCAACAATGGCCTCAAGGTCTAATAAGAATATAACCCTATCATCCATGCGTATAACACCAGTTACTGCACTGCGACTCATCCTCTGCAAGAGATTGCCCGGTGCCTCAACATCAGACCAGCTTAAGCGGTAAATGCGATTAACACCAGATACTTGAAAGGCAGTAATAACGGTATTAAATTCGGTTACGATAATTTTTGAATCTTCATTGGCAATGGATGGGCTATTTAAGTACTTCGCAATATCAATTAGTGGTACAATGCGTCCATTACGGTGTGCAAAAGCACCAAGTACTGCGGGGTGGCGCATTTCAGGCATAGTAGTAATTTTTTGAGGGCGAATAATTTCAACAACCTTGGCTACGTTGATGCCATAGTGGCCTCTATAGCCTTCTTCCTCAACATAGAACTCCATAATCTCAAGTTCATTGGTACCTGATTCTAAAAGTATGTTAGTTTGCGCCATGGTTATCTCCCAGTAGTACTAATCTCTCAAAAGTGTAACTAGTGCATATATACTTACGGTCAAAGTTTATATATCTTTAGACAGACTTAGCATTATTTTAGGCACACATTCTTAATCTACTCTGCAAATAGAGGGAATTTGCGTGCAAATATTTCTATATCCTTGCTTAAGCTAACTAAGAAAGACTCATTGCTAATGTTTGCAAGAGCGGCAACAATCCACTCCGCAACTTTTTGCATGTGCTCATCCTTCATGCCTCTAGTAGTGAGGGCGGCAGTACCAAGACGCACACCGCTGGTCACAAAGGGAGAACGCGTCTCAAAGGGCACTGTATTTTTATTAACTGTAATACCTGCCATGTCAAGAGCATGTTCTGCATCCTTGCCTGTAATATCCTTATCCGTCAAGTCCATAAGTAAAAGATGGTTGTCAGTTCCGCCGGAGACAAGGCTATAACCTGCATCCGTGAGGCAGGTGGCAAGCACCTTGGCATTTTGCACCACTTGTTCTTGATATAGCTTAAATGACGGGCGTAGGGCTTCACCAAAAGCCACAGCCTTGGCGGCAATTACATGCATAAGGGGGCCACCTTGGATACCGGGGAATATTTGACTATTTAAAGTTTTTTGCAAATCTTCACTGGCCAAAATCATGCCACCACGAGGGCCACGTAAGGTTTTATGCGTGGTAGTGGTTACAATATGGGCATAGGGCATGGGGGATGGATGCACTCCTGCTGCCACAAGCCCTGCTATATGAGCCATATCTACTATGAGTTTTGCTCCAACTTCATCGGCAATGGCCCGAAAACGCGCAAAATCAATAATGCGGGCATAGGCTGAGCCACCGGCAATAATTAAAGCTGGCTTATGCTTTTTAGCTTGTTCTGCTACATTTTCATAGTCAATATATCCAGTTTCACGGCTTACACCATAGGAAACAATATTAAATAAGCGACCAGAAAAGTTCACACTACTGCCGTGAGTTAAATGGCCCCCGTGGGATAGATCCATCCCTAAAATAGTATCTCCAGGTTTTATATAGGCAAAGTACGCTGCCATATTAGCTTGGGAGCCAGAGTGTGGCTGCACATTGGCATAGGTGCAACCAAAAATATTTTTTGCGCGTTCAATGGCTAAATCTTCTGCTATATCTACATATTCGCAGCCGCCATAATATCTTTTGGAAGGGTAGCCTTCGGCATATTTATGAGTAAGAACAGAGCCTTGCGCTTCACGTACAGCGGGGGAAACAAAATTTTCTGAGGCAATTAGCTCAAGCTTACTTAATTGACGCTCATGTTCAAGAGATATGGCCTTTGCCACTTCAGGGTCGTGTAGTAAGAGTTCTTGCATACTATCTCCAAGCCTTCGCAATATAACGCGCAAGGGTCTAAAATTTAAAAAGGCACCAGCGTAAAAACACCATGCCTTTTAATATTTCATTGTGCTTTAAGCACAATAAGTTTTTAACCTGCCCAATGCTTAAAAATCAAGCTAGCATTGGTGCCACCAAAACCAAAAGAGTTACACATGGCGTAGGCGCATTGTACATTTTCTGAGCCTTTAGCCATGTAATTTAAGTCGCAGTCAGGGTCTTTGGTATCTTGATTAATGGAGCCTGGTATCACCCCATTATGCAGGGCCAGTATCGAAAATACGCTTTCAATACCACCAGCTGCACCAAGCAAATGACCAGTCATAGACTTTGTGGCTGAAATGCGAATATTATACGCATGCTCACCAAAAATGCTTTTGATGGCGCGGGTTTCGCACATGTCATTTAAATGTGTAGATGTGCCGTGGGCATTGATATGATCAATATCCGTAGGTTTAAGGCCAGCGTCATTAAGAGCGTTTTGCATAGCTCTTGCCATACCTTCACCAGATTCATGCGGCGCAGTCATATGGTAGGCATCACAAGATGTACCATAACCCACAATCTCTGCATAAATAGTCGCATTACGTGCAAGGGCATTATCTAATGTTTCGAGTAAAAGTAGTCCACTACCTTCACCAATAACAAAGCCATCTCTATCTTTATCAAAGGGGCGAGAGGCTTTTTCTGGTTCATCATTACGGGTAGAGAGGGCTTTTAATGCCGTAAACCCAGATACACCCAAGGGGGTTATAGTTGCCTCAACTCCACCAGTAATCATAGTATCATTACGGCCAAGTAGCATTTCACTCCAAGCACAACCAATGGCATGCAAAGCAGAGGCACAAGCAGTGGTGGCTACGAAATTATTTCCCTTTGCACCAGTGGAAATAGCAATTTGCCCTGGGGCCATATTGGCTATTAGCATGGGAATCATAAAGGGAGATATTTTATTAGGGCCAGCCTGCATCAGCTTGGTATGGAATGCCTCAAGAGTTGAAAGGCCACCAAGGCCTACCCCTAGTGCCACGCCTGTGCGCTCGGCATTTGTTTCATCAATGCTAAAGTTTGCATGGTCAAGCAGCATAGTGGCTCCAGCCACAGCAAATTGTGTAAAACGATCCATGCGCTTTGCTTGCTTAAATGGGATATGATCTTCTGGGACAAAGTTTTTTACTTCGCCTGCAATACGGGCATCAAATTCTGATGCATCAAAAGCAGTAATGGGCGCAATTCCAGATTTTCCAGCAATAAGGTTATCCCAAGTGCTTTTTAGATCACCACCAATGGGGGTTATGGCAGACAATCCAGTGACAACAACACGCTTACGGCTCATGCCGAATCTCCTTAAAGTCTATACAACACTAATAAAAAGCTTATAAAACGAATTTTTTAGCCAATGAAGACAAATGCCCACAAGGGAGTTTGTCTTCATTATATATAGCTAAAAACTACATTTTAGATTCAATATATTTAATGGCGTCTTGAACTTTAAGTAGACCTTGAGCGTCATCATCGGCAATTTCGATGTCAAATTCTTCTTCCATAGCCATGATAAGCTCAGTTAAGTCAAGAGAATCTGCACCTAAATCTTCCACAAAGGATGCACCTGGCTTTACTTCTTCAGCAGAAACACCAAGCTGCTCAACGATAATATTAGTTACTTTTTGTGCTACATCAGACATACATGCCTCCAAATTTTATTTTATTTTGAACATTGCACTTAACAACGGTTCAGTTTTAACAATACATGCCGCCATTTACAGCAAGCATTTGTCCGGTAATATAGGCGGAGTTTTCAGAAGCTAGAAAAACCACCGCACCGGCCACATCCTCTACACTACCCATGCGCTTTAGAGGAATAGCCTCTTCATAGGCTTTACGCACATTTTCAGGCAAGCCCGCAGTCATATCTGTTTCAATAAAGCCTGGGGCGACAGTATTTACTGTGATATTGCGCCCTGCAAGCTCTTTAGCCGCAGACATGGTCATGCCATGCAAACCAGCCTTAGCTGCGGCATAGTTTACTTGACCAGCATTGCCCATTTGTCCCACCACCGAAGAAATGTTTATAATTCGACCGTGACGCTGTTTACTCATAATTTTTGCAGCTTCGCGCAAGCACACAAAAGCTCCACGCAAATTCACATTGAGCACAAAATCAAAGTCTGCATCCTTCATGCGGATGAGAAAACCATCCTTAGTGATGCCAGCATTATTTACAAGCACACAAAGCTCCACTTTGTCCTTGATGTGATTTGCAAAAAATTGGGCTACAGCTTCAGCGTCGCTTACATCAAGGCAAAAAGCTTGGGCTTTCCCACCGCTTGCGCAAATATCCTTGGCTACAAGCTCAGCTTCTTCAGGTTTTGATACATAGGTAAGAAAAACCTGCAAGCCTTCCTTGGCAAGAGCCTTTGCAATGCCTTTTCCAAGGCCACGAGAACCGCCAGTTACTAGCGCTGTTTTTTGTAAATCTTGCATGACATCTCCGTAAAACTACAATGAAAACATGTATCCTAAAATCATATAAACTTCAATGTAAAAAGGCGCACAATTTGTGCTCGTAATGATCCACTACATAAATTTTAATAAACCAGCACCCCAAGTAAAGCCCGCACCCACAGCACAAACAAGCATTAAACTATCAGGCAATACAAAGCCTTCGTTTCTTGCCTCAGCCATGGCCAAGGGTACCGAGGCAGAAGAAGTATTGCCATACTTTTGTACATTGGTAAAAACCTTATTTTCTGCAATACCTAGGCGATTGCCCACAGCCTCAATAATACGCAAGTTAGCTTGATGGGGGATAAAAATGCTCACATCATCAATATTAAGTCCATTGCGCTCAAGTACTTCATTGCATACAGCTGTCATATTTCGCACAGCATGTTTAAAAACTTCACGTCCTTGCATGTGCAAATAAAAATCTTCGTCAATGGCTTCGCCAAGGGCAAAAGCCTTATTTGTACCACCACCAATGGAAATTAAATTATGTAAATGGCCATTGCTGTGACAAATAACATCGTCTAGTCTAGCCAAAGCACCAACTTCGTCTGCGCGCAAAACAATGGCTCCTGCGCCATCACCAAAAAGCACACAAGTGCCTCTGTCTTGCCAATTTAACCTACGGGTTAAAGCTTCGGTGCATACGAGTAAAATATTGGCAGTTGGCTCACTTGCCAAAAAACCCTTAGCCAAGGAAAGGCCATACACAAAGCCAGTGCAAGCTGCATTAAAATCAAAGGCCATAACCTTAGTGCAGCCAAGTTTATGGGCTAAAATAGTAGCCGTAGGCGGGCAAGCATATTCGGGAGTGGTGGTGGCTGCAAGCACATGCGTAATATCTGTAACCTCTAATCCAGCTTCTGCCAGTGCCACCTTGGCAGCAGCAAGAGCAAGGTCAGAGCCTTGTTCATCATCAGCTAAAACGTGTCTAGTTTTAATGCCGGTACGCGTGCTTATCCATTCATCACTGGTATCTACTATGCGGCTTAGGTCATCATTAGTCACAATGCGACTGGGCGTGTACGTACCAATACCATGTATGTAACAATTTTTTTTCATAATATATACCAGTGCTTATGTCTAAAATGCCCTGCTAAAACAAGTTAGTTCTTCGTTGGCTATAATGCTCTCAGCAAGGCGCACATTGGTACCTTTGCGCACAAAGGTTCCACCCATTTTTATGGCATTGCAAATGGCCAGTTTATTAGATTTACCGTGGCATACTAAAACTAAACTTTGCAATCCAAGCACAGGTGCGCCGCCGTATTCAGCATAATCAATGGTTTGTGCAAAGCTCTTAAAGGCACTACGAGCTAGCCTTGCGCCAATGGTAGGTAAAATGCCGGAGCGTAATTTACTTTTTAGTATGCGTAAAAGCGAATGGGAAAACCCTTCACTCATTTTTAAGACTACATTGCCCATAAAGCCATCGCAAACTACCACATCTACTTCACCGGTGAAAAGATCACGCCCTTCACAATTTCCTGTAAAGTTCATGTGCTTAGCTAGCTTAAGTAGTTCGTATGCTTCTTTTACTTGTAAATTGCCCTTACCCTCTTCCTCGCCAATGCTAAGCAAGCTAATACGCGGGGAGGCGTATTCCAAAAGGTCTCTGGCAAAGGCATCACCCATAAGGCCAAATTGGAAAAGATGATATGGCCTGCAATCAACGGTGGCCCCACAATCTAAAAGAACCAGTGGATTTTTCTCTGTGGGTAGGAGCGCGGTAAGAGCAGGGCGTTCAACACCCTGAATACGCCCAAGGATAAACATACCACAAGCTACAGTTGCGCCAGAGTGTCCGGCACTAACAACGGCATGAGCAGCACCATCGCGCACAAGACGACAAGCCACCTGAATGGACGCATTTTTTTTGCGCCGCAAAATATCAGATGGCTTTTCATTCATATGTACCACATCATCGGCGTGAACAATCTCATAGCTTGCACCTTCTAAATTCAAAGATTCAAGCTCAACCCCAACGCGTGCAGTATCTCCCACTAGCAATACGCTAAGATTATGAAGCTTAGATGCTTCAATGGCAGCAGAGACAGCTACGGAAGGGCCAAAATCACCCCCCATAACGTCCACAGCAATGATGGGTTTTTTTTCCATTAATCTTGGTCTTGAGATGTGGAAATCACCTTGCGTCCTTTGTAGGTACCGCAGCTACCGCAAACACTGTGCGGGATAGTAGGTTCGCCGCAAGAGCAATATACCACGGTAGGTATAGCTACGCGGTCATGGGAACGGCGCATACCTTTTCTGGAACGGGATTTTTTGTTTTGTTGAACGGCCATGTTTTTCTCCTAATCATTCTATGCTTTTTATTTTAACCGTACGCAAAACTGCAAGGCGAGCATCCCCGCCATCTTGCGTACAAAGGCATTTTTCTTCATTTAAATTTGTACCACAAACAGCGCATAAGCCCTTGCAATCAGTCGAGCAGATGGGCCGTAGAGGAAAAGCTAGCATAAATTCCTCCCAGCAAAGAGCGGCAAGGTCAAGCACTGGTGTGGCATTTTCAATTCTTACATGACTTAAAATTTCGTCTGCTTCGTTAAAGTCATCATCATCGTCATCGGCATAGCCAAGGGCCATATCTGGTGAACCTTCAAATCTGTCAATACTGGTTTCAATGGCCACGCGCATGGGTTCTGCACAGCGATTGCAAGGCAACTCCACACTACCCACCAGTGTTCCGCGCACCATGACGCCACCGGGGATGGGGGTTAGCTCAACAGAGGCTTGTATTGCATCAACTATTTGGCATTGCATATGAAATTCTTCAAGCGGTGCTGCCCAAACTTCTTGGTCATCAACCATTAAGTGCCGCCCTTGGGGGGGGATGTCATTTATTGAAATGCAATGCTTAGCCATGTTAACCTCGTGGACTGAGCTATTTACATGGGCTTACCCTATTATGTCAAGAAATACTACAGGCTTTTTTGCAAGAATTTGTCTAAGCTTCATATGATGCTAATTTGAAAAATATTTATTATCAGTATTATTATGATAAGATATAAGTTTTTTGCACGGCCTTGCGGCCCTACGTGCTATTTAATCAGTAAA
>CAYJIU010000051.1:0-15200 GCA_964370305.1 uncultured Desulfovibrionaceae bacterium | reverse complement strand
CAGAACTTGCTTTGCAAAAGGCGATTACTCGCCTTCACTTAGCAGGCTAGTTGACACAAACTGTTGAAAAATTATAATTTGCTGCTTCAACGTAAAATTTTAGTCGAGTCATGGGGGGAAGACCCCACTCCTCTCCTAAAATCTCACGTTTCATTGCATCTCACAATTTTTGAACAGTTTGCAAGAGTTTAGTTTAATAAAATCCCATGGGAGGGGTAATACCCTCCCGTGAATTCATTTCATTTCTACAAAGGTTTTATATGTTATTATTTTTATACCCTACCTGACGACACGAACTAACACTTCACGGTGTGAGGTCTTGTGTACTATGGGGTCTATGATAATTTATAAAATCACCTCCTAAGCATTTTCTACTTTTTTTCATTTTCCCAAGTACACCATCAGCAGAATTTTCTGTGTTTTCACTATTATTTAACAAGGTTGCGTATTTAAACTTCCTTTTCAATACTTCCATAAAATATTCCCAGAGGGAATATTTTATGGCGATAAAGTTTTTTGAAGGGGGGTCTGGGGGAAAACTTTTCTTCAGAAAAGTTTCCCCCCAGAAAAGCAAAAAATACAAAATCTAATGGGATTAATATGAATAAAAGTAATTTCTTTGCCACAAGGTATGGCATAATAGTAACTGGTGCCATCATTGGTGCCTTGGCGGTATTGCTACAATACCTTGGTAATCCTCCCAATATGGGAGTTTGCGTAGCCTGTTTTTCACGTGACGTAGCTGGCTCTGTAGGTCTGCATAGAGCAGCGGTGGTGCAATATTTGCGTCCTGAAATTATCGGCATGGTCTTAGGTTCTTTTGGAGCGTCTTTATTTTTCAAAGAATTTCGCGCTCGTGGTGGATCTTCTCTGGTAACGCGTTTTACATTGGGCTTAATTGCGGGCATGGCTTCGCTGGTATTTCTAGGTTGCCCATGGCGAGCCATTTTGCGCCTTGCTGGTGGTGACGCCAATGCCATCTTGGGTATTGCCGGCCTTGTGGTAGGTATTGGAATTGGCGGATTATTTTTAAAAAAGGGTTATTCCCTTGGGCGCAGCCAGCAAGAAATTAATTCTGCCGGCTGGGTATTTCCGTTGTTAATGGTTGGTTTATTTGCATTATTGATTTTCAACCCACAAATTATGGGTGAACCTAAGTCTGGCGTTTTATTTTACTCTGTAAAAGGCCCGGGGGCAGCCCACGCACCTTTATTTATATCCTTGGGCATTGGCCTAATAGTTGGTTTTATTTGCCAGCGTAGCCGTTTTTGTACCATGGGTGCTTTTAGAGATACGCTTTTATTTAGGCACAATCATCTTTTAAGTGGCGTGCTTGCCATGCTTGGTACTGCCTTTGTGTTAAATGTTGTACTAGGTTCGTTTAATGCCGGATTTACAGGACAACCTGTGGCGCATGATGATGGGCTTTGGAACTTTTTATCCATGCTCACTGCCGGTCTTGCTTTTTGTCTTGCTGGCGCTTGCCCCGGTCGTCAATTATTTTTATCTGGCGAAGGCGATAACGATGCCGCAGTGTTTGTAATTGGGCTACTTGTGGGTACTGCTTTTGCGCATAACTTTGGCATTGCAGCATCACCTGCTGGCATTGGCCCACATAGTATTATGGCCACTATTTTAGGCCTTATTGTATGCCTTGGTATAGCTTTTTTTGCTTGCAAAAATGGAGGTTCACATGTTAGAAGTAATTGATTGTAGTGGACTTTCTTGTCCACAGCCTGTGCTTTTAGTTTTACAATGCATTAAGGAAAAACAACCCACGAACATGAAGGTTACAGTGGATAATGAAGCTAGCCATGAAAATGTTTCGCGAGCAGCCGCACATAATGGCTATGCAGTAAAATCTACCTATGAAGGTACTCTCGTGCACATGGAATTGACTAAGCAAGCATAAAGCTTAAGCAAGCATAACTGATTTAATCAGCGTTTCCTTACCAACATCACGGCACTCTGATTTGGGGTGGTTTTGCACGTTGACGTAGTTTTGTAAGATGGATTGTGACCCTCACGTCACCGCTTAGCGGTTCCTCAGGGCAGGCTCCAAAACGCTAGTAATTTTGCGACCTAACACCACTCCCGAAGCGTTTTTTTCCCAATGACTCTAGGGTACAGCGAAGGTCACTGCGAGGAATGTCGCTTCGGGAATTATGATTAAAAATCGGGCTAGTAGCGACATGACGTGGCAGTCCATGTCTTAAAAACTACTTAAAAAGGAAATACCCTCCTTGAAATTAGAATGCCGTGTAACGGCATAGTTAATGTTAAAAATATGCATACACTTTACTCACCACCCTTCTTAAACACTATGAAGTGTGGTGAGTAAAAATTAAACTTTTCAAAGTATTAAAGAGGTTAATTTATATATGTGGAAAGTAGCTATGAAGCTCTTCACTAATAAAGCGGAACATGAGCAAGACCAGCCAAAGCAAACATTAAATGCTGATGCCATATCTGATCGTGGAATGCTTGTTTTTGAGCACACGGGGGAAGTAATCAAGGCTGAACTCCATTTGCGTGAAGCTGGTTTTAATGTGGAGATTAAGGGGCCTCCCCCCACTCTGCATACTGGTTGTGATATGATAATTGTCATAGAACTTATGCGTGAAGTGGCTATTTTAGAACTTTTACAAGCAAAGGGGCTACCACCATTACAAATTTTACCCGTCGCCAATGAAATGCTTGAACCGGTTTCTATTTTTAATATACATGACTTTGGGCCATGGCTTATGGTGCGTGCCGCCAATATGAAAATCACTGTTGAAAAGCAAAGCATGCGCATTGTAAATATTTCTGGTGGAGGCTGCCCTGATGTACCATATCTTGCACATAAGCTTAATGGATTAACCCTAATCGAAGCTCAAGAGCCAAGGCATATTGGCCAGACTTTGTGCTGCTTTTCATTACAAAAAGCCTTCATGGAAGCTAGGAGATTGCTATGTGGTTAATAGTTGGTACAAGTCCACAACTCCCCGCTGGACACATGATTTACGGTAATTATGATGTATCCACAAGCAGTCTGACCCCTAGCACTGGTGAAGTGCTCTCCATAGAACGTGGTACAGAAACCCTAGCAGCTACGGCAAGCATTGTTTGTCAGTATCTTAACACCCCCCCACCCATGATGCTTTGTGCCGCTGACTTTGGCAGTGGTGAAGGCAGTAAAAAAGCTTATGCCTATCTCATTGAAAATTTAGGCGAAATGCTGCCAAGCGGCATAACATTCCACTACCTTTTCCCCGATGTAGATTGGCATAATAGGATACTTATGTGCATAGAAGAGCTCACCCCAAAACCAGTACTGGTGGCCGATGCAGGATTTATGTATGTGGCCAAGATGAGTGGATATGCTGATAAATACCAATTATTTACGCCAGATGTCGGTGAAATGTGCTTTTTAGCTGATGAGCTGGCACCACATCCATTCTACACACGTGGTTTTTTGTTGGAAGATAACGCCAATATTGAAGAATTAATTAATAGAGCCAAGAGTAGCGGCAATATTCCTGCTAATCTTATTGTTAAAGGTGCTGTTGACCATATTGTTTTTGATGATAAGATAGTGGAATATATTAGTGAACCTAGTGTTGCTGCCATGGAAGCCATTGGCGGTACGGGTGATCTTGTTACAGGCATTGTTACTGGGCTACTAGCTTCGGATTTTCCCATGCAAAATGCCTGTATTCTGGCAGTAAAAACCAGCCGCGCTCTAGCAAAACTTGCAAACCCTACCCCTGCCACGTCTGTAGGTGAACTTATGCCATTTTTGCGCCCTGCCCTTGAAATTACGCTTAAACATTAAACCAATAATATGCAGGTCATGCCACTATGCTAGAAGTAATGCTCACCCTTATGCCCATTTTTGCCATCATGTTCCTAGGGGCATTTGCTGAGTATAAGCGTATTCTACATCAAAATACTGCCAGTATTATCAACCAATTTGTATATTATTTCAGTCTGCCTATCTTGCTTTTCCATATCATGGCCCAAGTGGATATTGATAATATTTCATGGCGTCCAGTGCTTGGTTTTTTACTTGGTCTTAGCCTAAGCCAAGCCATAATTACCATCATAAGCCGCATGTCCGGCAAAAATCCGTATGAAAGTACCATGGGCGGGCTTTTAGCTTGCTTTCCCAATGCTGCATTTATGGGCCTACCCATAGTAATGTTAACCCTGCCTTCAAATATGGATGCAGAAATATATGCCGGCATTGCAGTTTTATTACCAACTATTTCTATAGTTTATACAGACACATTCTTAAGCTTACAGCATTCCAAAAAACAAAGTTTACCCGCAACAATACGTCATATATTGAAGATAATTACTCATAGTCCACAAATGCTAGGGGCTGGGCTTGGGTTAATTGTCAGTCTTAGCGGCATTGCACTACCAGAGGCTATAACAGTTGCTGCAAAAATGTTGGGCAGCACCGCTGCGCCTTGTTCATTATTTTGCATTGGCATGACCTTAGCAGCACAAATTATCCAATGGAAACAAAGCGTACCAAATGACACAAAACAAAAAAAAGCTTGGTTTTTGCCAAGCATTATCATAGGAACAAAGCTCTTATTTTGTCCTTTATTAGTGCTTCTTTTTTGTAATTTATTCGGCGCAAGTCAGGTGGCAACGGCTGCGGTGACCATTATTGCAAGCATGCCCACGGCCATAATTTGTTATGTCATCGCTGAGCGGCATAATGTCTTTGTGCAGGAAGGAATTATGGTAATTGTGCTAGGCACCATTTTATCTTGCTTGAGTATTCCTTTTATTATTTCTAGTTTATAAAATCTTCTTGGAAGTCTTGCTAGCCATGCAAGATTAACATCGCCTGCGCCGAAATGATTTTCGGCGCAGGCGATACTATATACTTTGCAGTGTTGGCTTACTCAAAGCGGCTAACACCAGTAATAACCACCATATCCACAGGTACATTTTCATGTACGCCCACGGCCTTGGTTTTTGCTTTAGCAATTTTATCCACAGTGTCCATACCTTCCACAACCTTTCCAAAAGCGCAATATCCCCAGCCAGCTACATTTTGGGCTGTATGGTTAAGAAAATCATTATCTTCTAGATTAATATAAAATTGCGCTGTAGCACTGTGCGGGTCCATAGTGCGGGCCATGGCAATGGTGCCACGCTCATTTTTAACGCCGTTATTGGCCTCATTTTCAACAGGATCAAGAGTATCTTTTTCATCCATACGCACGCCAAAGCCACCGCCTTGAATCATAAATCCAGCTATCACGCGATGAAAAATTGTATTGGCATAAAATTCATCATCTACATATTTAAGAAAGTTTTCCACTGTTTTGGGGGCTTCATCTGCAAATAATTCCAGCAAAATATCACCGGAAGATGTTTCTAATAAAACCATGGGATTTGCCATATTCTATCTCCTTAAAAATTAGATTTTATAGTTTTGTGCAATAGCTACTATTACTCATCATCACTTTGCACATAATTACAATTTTTTTCGGGGCAACATATTTTTTGGGCCCCGCCACGCATGACTTTGCGCACCAGAAGAGGTGACGTACACTCAGGGCACTTTTCAGCAATGGGATAATCCCACAAAGCATAGTCACACCTAGGGTATTGATCACAAGCATAAAAGATTTTGCCACGCTTGGAGCTTTTTTCAACTATACTACCCTCTGCGCATTTTGGGCAAGGTACATTGGTGGAAAATGGCGCAATATACGTGCATTTTGGATAGCCAGTACAAGCAATAAAGCGTCCACCACTACGCGATTTTTTTACCACAAGGTCTCCGTCACATTGTGGGCACTTGCCTACAACTTCTTGCACCATGGCTTCGCGCTCGGTGGGTATGATGGCACCGTTTTCATCGCGGGTAAAGTTTGTGGTATAGCGGCAATCAGGATAGGCGGAGCAAGCTAAAAACGTCCCTGCTTTACCAAATTTTATAAGCATGGGCTTACCGCACTCAGGGCAAAGCACATCAGTTGTTAAACCCGTTTTAACGCTTTGCATATTCTTGGATGCGGCCTCAAGGGTTGGGCTAAAATCCTTAGCAAAATCTTGCATAAGCTTTACCCAATCATTCTTACCTTCGGCGACTTTATCGAGATTTTCTTCCATTTGAGCGGTGAAACCCACGTCCATCAAGGTCTTAAAATGCTCGCGTAATTGATCGCAAACAACATTTCCTAAGTCCGTCGGGGCAAAATGCTTGTCGGTAATCTGCACATAATCGCGATCTTGAAGGGTAGAAATAATGCTAGCATAGGTGGAAGGACGGCCAATACCCTTTTCTTCCAACTCACGCACCAATGACGCTTCAGTATAACGTGCCGGAGGCTGGGTGAATTTTTGCTCCTTGCTTAGCTTCTCCACCTTTAACTCTTGCCCCTTGCTTAATTTTGGCAAATCGGCATCACTTTCATCTGAACTACGCGGATAAGCCGCCGTCCAGCCAGCAAAAAGCATACGCATACCCTTGACCCGCCATAAGGTCTTGCCACATTCAATGCTTACCACAGTATCATGGAAGCGGGCCGCAGCCATTTGTGAAGCCACAAAACGCGACCAAATAAGCCGGTATAAAGTATATTGCTCAGGCACAATATGCCCTTTGACCATGTCTGGGGTAATATTCACATCCACAGGGCGTATGGCTTCGTGCGCATCTTGGGCATTGCCCTTGCTCTTATATACACGGCTCTTGGCTGGCAAATAATCCTTGCCATAACTTTGTAATATAAAATCTGCGGCCGCGGCGCGAGCTTCGTCAGCAATGCGCACAGAGTCTGTACGCATATAAGTAATTAAAGCTGTAATGCCCATGCCGGCTATATCCACACCTTCATACAAACGCTGCGCAATACCCATGGTGCGCTTAGCAGAGTAGCCGTGACGCTGGTTGGCACTTTGTTGCAAGGTGGAAGTAATAAATGGTGGTAATGGTGCTTTATCTCGTTCTTTTTCTTCAATATTCTGCACAATAAAAGTATTGCTCTGCAAATATTTTTCAAGGGCAGTGGCGTCTTTTTCATTATCAATTTGGGCTTTTTTGCCTTCAATTTTATATAAATCAGCCTTCATGCTGGGAGGTGCTTCCGCACCTAGAATAGATTTAAACAACCAATATTCTTCTGGATTAAAGGCTTTGCGTTCTTCTTCGCGCTCCACAATTAAGCGTAGCGCAACTGATTGCACACGCCCTGCAGAAATACCGCGTTTTACATACTTCCACAATAAAGGTGAAATTTTATAACCCACTAGGCGATCTAAAATCCGCCTAGCTTGTTGGGCATCAAAAAGATGTTCATTAAGCACACGTGGATGTTCTAAGGCTTCGCGTACAGCCTTAGCCGTGATTTCATTAAATTGAATTCGCTGTATATCTTTAACTTTATCCTTAATAAGTTCTGCTACATGCCAGGCAATAGCCTCCCCTTCGCGGTCAGGGTCAGGTGCAAGGTAAACCACATCTGCCTTGGCAGCAGCGGCTCTTAAATCACTTACAACCTTTTGTTTGTTCTGAATAACTTCATATTGCGGAGCAAAGTTATTTTGCTCATCCACACCCAAGATATTTGCAGGCAAATCCCGAACATGGCCAACACTGGCTAATATTTGATATTTTGAGTCTAAGAATTTTTTAATGGTCTTCACCTTGGCAGGTGACTCCACAATAATAAGATTTTTTGCCATGCAAACCTCAAGTTATGTGCATAAATACAGTACAATTATATAATTTCAATCTTACGATACAATGCCGCTGCGCGGTAGAAATATTTTTTAGCCAGAAGAAACATACGGAAAAATTTACATTCGTCAAGACTTTGAAGGCATATTTAATTTGACTTTGAAAAAAAATGCAACAAATTAAAACAACAAAATAAAATGTCAATTTAAAAATACTGTAAAAACAGACATTTTTGCACGCAAAGTGTTTTATGGACATTTCTAATTTTTTTTTGTAACAAGGCCGAACAGGGAGAATGTATGAAAAAACATTTTTTTGCACTAACAATATGTTTTTGCTTTATAATTTCTGGATGTGCCCCTCAAAACTCCGGTACTGATATAGCAAGAGCCACTTTGGAAAATCCACTACAAGTACCACTTGTGGGCAATAGCCCAAGTGTTTATATACAGAGCAATAATACCACCCAAGCAAGAGAAGACATTGACGGCTTGCTCATAGCTCTTTTGCAAAGCGAATATAATATGCATATAGCCGATGACGCTAAAAGCGCAGATTATATTATTAATTTAACAGTAGAACGATTTGGGCAAGTGGGCACAGAAAGCACCTCTGCCAGCACAGGTGAGGTAGCCCTTCCCGCTCTTGGTGGAGCAGTGGCCGGAGCACAAATTGGTTCATCCATTGATGGTGGAGACGGTGCGCTTATAGGGGCTGGTGTTGGTGCAGCCGCCGGCATTGCCTTTGGCCTGCTAACATCGGGCAGTACCGCTTATATATGGGAAATGCTTGTTGAAGTAGAAATAGAAGCTGAACAAGGTGAAACCTTCACTTCGCGCATTGATGCTAAAGCCCAAGGCGAAGAAATGGACGATACAGAGGCCGCACAAGCTCTTGAAAATGAAGTTGCTTGGGCCATTGTAAGAACGTTTAAGAGAAATAATTAATGAATAAGAAACTTTACCTTTGTATTTTATTTTTGTTGTTGGCGGCCTGTACTCCCAAAAAGGTTAATTTTGAGGAGTTAGTTCTTGTTACACGTTCAGATACCATGCAGCTTAGTGCCCATAAGGCGGCCAACTCCTCAGTATATATTGTAGCAAGGCGTGGTGAAAATAATTTGCAAGACTTACACGCCGCCGTTGAACAAAACATACGCCAAAAAGGCTATAACTTGGCCACAAACCCAAGCCTTGCCGGATATATTATACATATTGCCGTGCCTTCCATGGGCACATTTAATGATGGCCAATTAAAAAAAGCCGTACAAGACGGCTATGGTGAGCCCATAAGCCAAAGTAGTTTGGGGCAAGATGTGGAAAAAAAGCTAGCTATTGTTGCGGACGTATTGGTGGTTGCGCGTATAGTTCCAGCGGAGGTACGTCGCAGGCCAGCTGTGGTTAGCACCACCTCAAAGCCAAGCAAGGTTGCAGAAGATTCAGCTAGGATTGTGGCTGCGGTGCCTGAAAATGAAGCATATACCATTGCCGAAGCAAGACCATCACTTATACAAAACATTGCCCAAAATATTGCTACAACTCTGCCCTAACTTTACGTTAGCAAATTAAGCCATAACATAAAATACATTCTATGTATTTTACCAACTATACTGGGTGGATAAAACCTATGATTCTATCCAAATGACGCTGGCCTGCCGTCCGGAGAGTTTTTCCATGCGATAAGAAAAAAACAAATCATTCATGCTGGCAGTACACATATCAAGCCCAAAAATATTGGCTGGCAAAACCCCAGCTTTTTGCAATTGATGCCGGCTAAGACCCCATAAATCCATGGTTTTACTATGGATTGAAAACCATTGCTCAAAGCTTTTCCCCCACTCTGCATCAAAATTCACAAACTCTGCCCTAGGCGGGCTAAGACTTGGCCCACGCACAGCCATTAAATCTTGCGGCAAAATCTTATAATTTTCGCAAAAACGCTGCACAGCACTTTGAATAAATTCACATCTATTGCCACGCCAACCCACATGCAAAGCCATAATATGCGTCCCTTGTTTGTGACTTATAAGGATAGGCTGACAATCGGCGGTCTTAATTATTAAACCAAGCCCGCTCTTACTCGTAGCTTGACCGTCGGCCTCATAACGTGGTGATTGTTCCATGCTTATGGGCTCAGGCTCAAAAACAAGATTATCACCATGCACTTGATATAATTCGCTAAGCTCATGCCCAATGCTTTTTTGTAAGCTTAACCTATTGCTAAGAATACAGTCTTTATCATCATTCGTGGCAAAGGCAATATTACCCCCGCCATAGGCAAGCTTTGACACTCCGCCCACACGGGTTTGAAAAATGCATTTAACCCTTGGAATATATGGAAATTGAAAAGGAATATAACTTATATCCATAACACACTGTCCTCACTAACAATAACTTTAACAGGCATATCCCATTCACCCCAAAAATGAGTGGGCATATCCATTATTTGCCACGAAAAGGCAAAGCCAACACAAAGCTTGTGCCGCTCCAAAGCCAAGAAGCGGTCATAATACCCACCCCCAAAACCAAGTCTATACCCGCGACTATCAAAGCCCACAGCCGGCAATAATAATAAATCTATCGTCTGCTGCCAAAGGGGCATACGTGCCTTGGGCTCCAAAATATTAAAACTGCCTAACTCAAGGTCATTCAAGGAGTTACAGGCAAAAAAATCCATTAATTTCTGCTCATTATCCACACAGCGTGGTAGTAGTACGTTTTTTTTTGCATCCCAAGCCGCTTGCAATAAAACGTGCGTATCCATTTCACCGCCAATGGGCATATATAGGGCTACGCTGGATGCATTTATCCAAAAATCTTCCGCCAAAAGCACGTGCTGAGCTTGAAAACTTTTTTGCCCTGCCAAGGCTTGGTCTTGCGCTTTGCGCTTGGCAATAAGCTGTTTACGCAATTCTTTTTTGCTCTGCGCAGACATGTTTACCTCTTTGAATTTACATAAAAATATGTTATAAGCATCACACAACAGATAAAAATAACTTTAACAGGAATGTATAGATTATGCAAAAACCAAACACAGCACAAAATTTTTTATGGATTGCTTTTGGGGATATTCATAATGACACCAGCCGCCTTGCCCATATTCCAGAATTGCCTGAGGCCGATGGCATCATCGTCACTGGTGACATGACAATTTGCGGCGGTATAGAAGAAGTAAAACAGGTTCTTGCACCGATTTTACAGCAAAAAGAGCGAGTTTTTGCTCAAATTGGCAATATGGATCTGGCAGAAGTTACACCTTGGCTTGTGGAAAATAAACTAAATTTGCATACAGAAACACATGCCATCGCGCCAGATGTTGCTATGTTTGGCGTGGGCGCATCCACCATTACACCCTTTTCCACACCTAGTGAATTTCCTGAATCAAGCTTTGCAGCATGGCTTGACGAGTGTTGGGAAAAGGCAGGTAAATATCAAAAATCCATATTAATTTCCCATAATCCACCCAAGGATACCCTATGTGATGTTATTGGTGATAACGTGCACGTGGGCTCTACAGCTGTACGTGAATTTATTGAAAAAAACCAACCGGATATTTGCATTTGTGGGCATATTCACGAAGCCCGCAATACTGATAGCATCGGGCGCACCACCATTATAAATCCGGGTAATTTTTCCGCTGGTGGCTACGTGGTTTTGCGCTACACCAATGGCGAATTATCGGCTGAATTAAAAGTGCTTTAGTGGATTGCTTCGCAGCCTTTATGCAGCTATGGTCAGTAAAGCATGCTTGCTTTTAATACTCAATCCAAGTAAGCTTTGCCACCGCAACATCAACATCTAGGAGTTTTTATGCGACCAGCGTCTATTGGCATTACGCCTGAAGGTTATCCAGTTATTGGACTTTGCGCTCTAGCAGCCCTCATTTTTGCCATCGTAAATTGTTGGCCTATGGCCTTAGTATTTTTAATACTTACTTGGTTTTCTTGCCATTTTTTCCGCGATCCGGAGCGGGTTATCCCAAGGGATAATAATATTGCTGTAAGCCCTGCTGATGGACGTATTATCCGCATTGATACTCGTCCTGACCCTATTTCAGGAGCTAACCGCACCTGCATTTGCATATTTATGAATGTGTTTAGCGTACATGTTAATCGTTCCCCCGTTGAAGCCACTGTGCAAGATATTCGCTACTTTGCAGGAAAATACTTCAACGCCGCTTGGGATAAAGCCGCCACTGACAATGAACGTTGCGCCTATGCCCTAAAAGATACGCAAGGTAATATATGGACTATGGTGCAAATAGCCGGACTTATTGCCAGACGCATTGTTTGCCGCGTAGACGTTGGTGATGCTTTACAAAGGGGTGAGCGTTATGGCATGATTCGCTTTGGTTCACGTATTGACCTTTATATTCCAGATGGCTATACTCCTTGTATTGACATTGGTGAACAAGTTTATGCAGGGCAAAGTATTTTAGCAAAAAGTATATGACAAGCAATAAGATACCACGAAATAAGGCCGTATATTTACTGCCTAATACCATCACAACCTTAAGCTTTTTTGCGGCCTTTTTATCCATTATCTGGTCAGCACAAGGGCGTTTTGAAGATGCTTGCCTTGCTATTGTCTTTGCAGCCCTTATGGATGGCCTTGATGGCAAAGTAGCAAGGCTTACCAATACATCCAGTGAATTTGGGGTGCAGTACGACTCTCTAGCTGACCTTGTGGCTTTTGGTGTAGCCCCAGCAGCACTTATGTGGCATTGGCATTTGCATGCCTATGGACGTCTTGGCATTGCCATATGTTTTATTTTTGCAGTTTGCGCAGCCTTGCGCCTTGCTAGGTTTAATGTATCCACAGCAGTGGTAAATAAGAAATTTTTCATTGGCTTGCCGACTCCGGCTGCAGGATGCACAGCCATAAGTTTTGTCTTTTTTTCTCGCTATATTCCTGAGGCCATAAGCTGGATTACCCCACCCATGGCCCTTGGCATAATGCTTATGCTTGGTATGCTTATGGTTAGCCGAGTACGCTATTATTCATTTAAAGAAGTAGCATTTTTGCGTGCCCATGCCTTTAGCTCTATGGTCACAGTGATTTTGCTACTTGCCATACTTATATCCCAACCAAAGTTTTTATTTTTCTTGATTTTTCTTACCTATATTGTGGCAGGACTGTGGTATACTTTCTTTATCCTTCCCCGTCGCAATCGAGAGCTGCTGCGTGGTCTATCGCTAAATAGCGAATAACGACATTGTGGTCAGCTTCTAATCATCCCTCAAAATGCCTAAGCGGCTGACCATTATACAAATAAATAGTATATGGAGACTTTTACTATGAGCAATCAAGTATATTTTTTTGATACAACCTTGCGTGATGGTGAGCAATCACCAGGGGCCACCATGAACTTGGCGGAAAAATTGCGCCTTGCAAGGCAATTGGAAATAGTAGGTGTAAACGTAATGGAGGCCGGATTTCCAGCTGCTAGTCAAGGTGATTTTGAAGCCGTACAAGCCATTGCCGCCCAAACCCGCAATGTGGAAGTAGCTGGTCTTTGCAGAGCTTTGCCGCATGACATTGACCGTTGCTGGGACGCCATAAAAAACGCAGAAGCACCGCGTATTCACACCTTTGTGTCCACATCCCCCTTGCATATGCAACACAAATTGCGCAAAAACCCCGATGAAGTATTGAAAATGGCTGTGGAAGGTGTCACACGAGCCGCATCTTATACTTCCAACGTAGAATTTTCGGCTGAAGATGCCTCACGCTCTGATAAAGATTTTCTATGCCGTATTACCGAGGCCGTCATCAAAGCAGGAGCAAGGGTAATTAATATTCCAGATACCGTAGGCTATGCTCAGCCCCATGAATATGCAGAACTTATCCGCTATATAATTGAAAATACACCTAATAGTGACAAAGCAATTTTCAGTGTGCATTGCCACGATGATTTAGGCGTTGCCGTTGCCAATACTCTTGCTGCTGTGCATGCTGGTGCCCGTCAAGTGGAAGTTACCCTTGGTGGTATTGGGGAACGCGCAGGCAATGCGGCCCTTGAAGAAGTAGCCATGGCCTTGCGCATACGCCATGATTATTATGGTTTAACCAGTAGTATTAACACTGAGCAGCTCTATCCGGCTTGCCGTATGCTTGCCATGACCATAGGGCAGCCTATTCCGCCCAATAAGGCTATTATTGGCGGCAATGCCTTTGCCCATGAATCAGGCATACATCAAGATGGAATGTTAAAAAATCGTGAGACTTATGAGATAATGACGCCAGAATCAGTCGGCCGAGCTCAAAGTGATTTGGTGCTTGGCAAACACTCAGGGCGCAATGCCGTTAAATCAAAGCTCGAAAGCCTTGGTTATTCTTTAGATGAAGAGCAAATTAATCTTGTGTTTAGTGCGGTAAAAAACCTTGCAGATAAAAAAGAAACCGTACACGATGAAGATTTGGTAGCCCTTGTTCTAGAAGAAATTTACCGTATACCTGACCGCTATTGCCTGCATCACGCAAGTATTAATAGCTCATCCACCCAAGACATACCCCCCACTGCCGCCGTGGTTATGGAAGTGGACGGCGAAGAGAAGAAAGGCTCAGGCTTTGGCGTTGGGCCAGTGGACGCGCTATTTAATATTATTAGTAATCTTGTGGGTAGAGCTCCGGAATTACAGCAATATGCAGTTAACGCCGTTACTGGCGGCACCAATGCCCAGGGCGAAGTAACAGTGCGTATTTGCGATACGGAAAAAAACATTTGCGCCGTAGGTCGTGCTGCGCATCCTGACGTTACATTTGCCAGTGCTAAAGCTTATGTAAACGCTCTTAATCGTTTAGCAAAAAAAGAAAGTGAATGCCATTAAAAGGAAATTGATATGTCATTAACCCTTGCTCAAAAAATTTTACAAAAACACACTGATGATAGCATCAAAGCACCCGGGCAAATTGTTCGCTGCAAGCTTTCCTTGGTTCTAGCCAATGATATTACAGCACCTCTTGCCATTAAGTCCTTCCAAGAAATGGAGGCAAAAAAAGTCTTTGATAAAGACAAAGTAGTTTTTGTTATGGACCACTTTACTCCGCAAAAGGATATTGATTCTGCTAATCAAGTGCTTATTTCACGTAACTTTGCCGCTGAACAAAACCTTACTCATTACTTTGAAGGCGGTGATAGCGGTATAGAACATGCCCTCTTGCCGGAGCTTGGGCTGGTGGGTGCTGGGGATGTGGTCATAGGTGCAGATAGTCATACTTGCACCTATGGCGGGCTTGGGGCTTTTGCCACCGGCCTTGGTTCCACCGACGTTGCCGCAGGCATGGCCCTTGGTGAAACTTGGTTTAAAGTACCACCATCCATAAAAGTCAGCTATACTGGCAATATGCCCAAGTGGCTACGCCCTAAAGATTTAATATTAATGCTTATTGGCAAGATAGGTGTTGATGGTGCTCTTTATCGCGCTCTTGAATTTGATGGAAGCGTTGTGGATATATGGATATTGACGGGCGCCTTACCATGGCTAATATGGCCATTGAAGCTGGCG
>CAYJIU010000050.1:0-15518 GCA_964370305.1 uncultured Desulfovibrionaceae bacterium | reverse complement strand
GAGCAGTTAGTGCAGTTTCGGTAAACAATAATTCGTTTTCCAAATCTGTTGGCTCAGGATGGCCATCAAAAGGTTTGATGGAACCTTCAGGGGTTGTACGAATGGGGAACTTGAAGCGTTTTACGTTGCCGTTACGGAATTTAACAGTCCACATGATGGAGTCTGCAGAACGCATAGGGATACAAGTACCACCCATGGGAGCAAAGTCAGCGTATGGACGTGCGGTGATAGCACCTTGCGGACAAATTTTTACGCAAGAATAACATTCCCAGCAAGCATCAGGTTCTTGATTGTAGGCCTTCATTTCCTCTGGATCAAGGATCATGAGGTCATTGGGACAAATATACATACAGGCGGTCTTCTCGCCACCTTTACAGCCGTCGCACTTGGACGGATCGACAAAAGTCGGCATATGTATCCTCCAACTTTTTATAGTGTTAATGGAAATTCCAACCTAGTGGCAACACCCCACTGGCGGAGCCTAAAAAGGCAGGAAAATCCAGCCTTTTATTGTATCCCCAGTGTTTTTGGCGTACTACAAACTACGGTAAAAACAAGCTAACAAATTACTTTAATCTTCGTCAAGTATTAAATGTAATTTTTTTCACAAGCTAGTTTTGTACGTGATTTCAAACACTATTTCTAACAGGCATATACAATATCAAAAAAAAGCATTTGAGTCTAGTGCCTATGCAAATTTTTTTTATGATTTTTTTGTTTTATAAAGAAAGCTAGGATTGACGAGCGTTTGAGCAGGGCCGCCCATGACTATGTGTGAAAGCTTTGCATGAAAATTTTGCATGAAAGTAAATTTGTATTATTTATATAGAAATTTATATTAAAAGATATTTGTGGCAGGCGCATTTTAACGGCAATCTAATTTGAGGTGGTTTTGTGCTTTAACGTAGTTTTATAAGATGGATTTCCATGACGCTCTCTCGTCTTGCTTCTGCGAGGAGGAGCCACGCGACAACACGGCAGTCCATACATTTAAAAGCAGGAAATGCCTTCCTTGAAATTACAATGCAGCGGTCGCATTTTAAAATATGCTTTATTATGGCTTGCATCATTGGCACTTTCAAGCTAGAAGCAGGTGGCACAATAAATTGTACGAGAGTGTGGGCAAAACCCCATATTGAAAAAGTAAAATTGAAGCATGACTCAGAATCATTTTTCAAGTTTTGAAACTTTAAATATGGAGATTAAATTTAGACTTTGCCATCAATCTTGCACAATGAATTGTGAGTCTTATATAATATAATAGCGAAAAAGCGAAGGCTGGTATGGATAATCATAACGAAAATAACCCTCAAGATCATACTTCAGAAGCGTCTACATCTGAGCGTGTGCCAGCTCATAATTTTGAGCGTAGCCCTAGCCGTTCAGCGGATCGCCTCATTAAACGCCCACCCTTGCGTGAAACCATTATGAATATGGACAAGGATATCTTAAAAATGCTTGCTAGGCGTTGTAATATCCTTGATAAAATGAAAGCAAAACACGGCCACCTTGACCCGAAGGAAGAAAAAACTCTGCGCACATCGTGGGAAAAACACTCCACGCAAATGACTCGCGATCCACGTATCATTCAGCAATTATTCGCCTTATTTCAAGAAATAGAATTTTCAGCTAAACCGCAATATGGTGATGATAAACGTGTGGCCTTTAACTTGGCTCCCACCAAGGAAGAGCTTGATGTACACATGCACGCGCCCTTGGTTAGCAGGCGAAGCCGTTTTTATTTGAGTCTTGCTGGTGCGTCAGGATCTGCCTTATTTTTGCGTCCTGCCCTTTTAAATGATGCAGAAGTTGAATGTGTAAAGATGTATAATCAATGTGCCACTTCTCTAGCTTGGGATGAAGACGGAACTCTTAAAGCCAGAGAAGGCGGGGGGCTTTCCTTACCCGATAAAGTTATTTTTGTAGGCGACGATGCCCTAAACTTCTATTTGTTATTAGGCCATTACGTGGGGCAGCCCACTCGGGCTAAGTTTACAGGAGAGTCAAACCTTAAGCTGGCAGACTTCACACCCTTACGGCGATTTTTGCCACAAGTGGGGGCGCGCCTTTCCAATGCCATACCGGGTACCACGGGCTTTCCTTTGCGCCTTGAGTGCTCGGGAGTATTACCAGATGTAATTGATATACCAAATGATATTGATGGCGATGTCGCGCTTGGTTTTATACTTGCGGCACCATTTTGGGAAAGAGCAGTGCGCTTTGAGCTTAAAGCCCACGCTCAAGCTGATAGTATTATTGAGGAAGCACTGAGTGTGCTTGTGCCTAGCGGTGCAGATATTAAAAGAGATGGACATACATTATATATCACCCCCAGTGCCATTACCACGCCAAAAGAGCCGGAACTTGGGGTAGAAATGTCCTTTGCGGCTTATTTATTAGCTTTGCCAGCTGTTGCTGGCGGTAAGGTGTGTTTAGAAGGGCTTTGGCCTAAATGTCCCTTGGCCGATGATATTATTGATATGCTCACTAAATGCGGGGTTGATGTGAACATAGATGCAGGGCAAATTGTGGCTATAAGCAGTGATAAAGCCTTGCAGGAAAAATTGCATGTAGCGTCTTTTGATGAGCGTTTTGCGCCCTTGGCTGTAGCCTTAGCCTTGGTGCCAGCCCTGCGTGGTGAAAAGTCATATCTACCTGATTTGCCATATGATAACCTTGATGATGTATTTTCATTTCTCAATTATTTTGGTTTTAAATTAGGGGATGCTGATGGCCTTATAGTTGCCATACCACATTTTGAAGATGATGGAATTGCATGGACTGCCTCCTCTGCCCATTGGGCCATGGCTTACGCCTTATGCGCTTTTGTTAAGCCTAACTTAAAATTAACAAATCCTGGTATTATGACCAGCCTTTATCCGCAATTTTGGCATTTGTACAATGCCCTCCCTTGTCCACATATGAAAAAACCTTTGCCGGAGATTGTTGATGAAAAACCTGTCCGACGACGCATTATTGCCGCAGACCAAGACGCAATTGGAAGCGGAGATAGCAATAATTGATGTAATGCTTGATGAAAATGACGCCGCCTTGCGCACCTTGCTTGCATCAGAAGACCCTGCAGCTGGTGTATTTCATGCGCAAGATATACATAAACTGCGTCAAGAAAAACTTATGCTTATGACTAGGAAGGAGCTACGCTTGACTCGTATAAGACGAATCATAGCCGAGAATATTGAACCTTAGCTTTTCTTTAAGACATTTTCTAAAGTTTTTTGTCATGGGGCCGAATATAAATTGTAAGCTCGGCAATGCTGTACCAAATTATTGTCTGGCTGCGGGAGTTTATATGCGTATTATTACACGTTTTTTATTGTTTGCGTTGTTGCTTCAGGCCTTGCTTGCGGCAGGTTGCTCTGGCAAAAGTGAGCCAAGTGCCGTAGACCCAGAGTACATCAATGCTCAGGAGCTAAAGTTAAAAGTGCGGGAGCTTGCAGATCAAATGCTTGCCACCACCGATAATAGCCTTTTAACTGGCCTTGTGGCTATGCCTTCGTCCTTTGTTAATCTCAATAATAAAGCTCAAACCAGCTCCTTAGGCAATTTGCTAGGAGAGTCGCTAATTTATGAATTTAATCAGCGCGGCTTTCCGGTGCGTGAGTACCACCTCACCGGTAATATTGACGTGCTCTTAGGCCAAGGAGATTTTGCCATGCTAAGGCGTGGGCTTGTAAGTACCCAAGGCAAATGGGCGGCTTTAATTGTGGGGACTTATCATTATGATCAAGATGCAATATTCATTAATGCTAGACTTGTGCGCGCTAGCGATGGCATGGTTTTGCGCACTGGTCAATTGGTATTAGTGAATACTGCCCTTATGACTCGCTTAGCTCAACCCATTATCCCACCTCCTTCTGCGGCCGAAGTACAAGCGACAAAGCCAAGCTTGGGCCTTTCAAGCGGTACTTTGCACATAAGGCCTGCGCCATATAAAAGCGCGCCCGCTTCGACAGGGCCAGGTTTACACGGTACACAATAATAGAATATCATGGGAATTATTATGAAAAACATATTTTTTACTTTCATGGCTTTGATGAGTTTAGTGTTTGTAAGTCCGGCGTTAGCTTTGACTGTGGAGGAATTTAATGATAAACCACGGCTAGCACCAAAAACGGATATGCTAGAAGAAACCATTGAACATTGGGAGCTTGCAACGAAATATAAAGGCGATCGTCGCTATGAGCTTGCACGCCAACATTACTTACTTGCTCTTGCAACGTGCAATACAACTGAATTGCGTGACACCTTACAGCGTGAATTGCAAATTATTGACCTTCAAATCCGTACCTTACGATGAGAATATTATGCGAATAATTCAAAATATTTTAGTTGTTTTAGTACTTGTACTTAGCCAAGGCTGCGCTGCTGGTAGTATGCCTTTTTCAACTGCCCACGCCCCTAAAGCTGCTGATAGCATTGCCATGCAACTTGACAGTCAGATTATGCAACGCGGCAAAGTCACTGCGGCAACTACGCCTAAGGAACAACTGCCCATGCGTGAGCTTGAATTGCGTGAAAGTGTTACCGTCATGGCAACTGTGCCGGTAAATATTAACAATTTAGAAGTTTCTTGCGCTCTTGCACGACAAATGAGTGAAGAAGTTAGTCGTTGGATGATAAGCAAAGGCTACCGTTTTCAAGAGTTGCGTAAGGGTAAGGAAATATTTTTCCAGAAAAAGCAAGGCGAAATGTTGCTCACCCGCGATACAAGTTTGCTTGCCAAGCGGCATGTTTCAAGCCAAACTGTGCTTGCCGGAACTTATGTTATAACGCCTGAGCAAGTGCGCTTTAGCATGCGCCTTATTCATACCCCCAGCAATGAAGTCATAGCTATGGGCACTGCCACAGTACCCATAACCCCAGATGTGCGCCCATTGCTTACGGAGGAAACCACAGGGTCAGCTAAGGTTACTCCATCAACGTATACAAAATTGTAGTGTTTTTACATGTTGTTACGGTTGTATTAAATCCGTAAAAATTTAAACCTTGGCATACATTGCTGAGGTTTTTTTATTTCTTGCATATTTTTCAAAAAGACGTACCCTGCCGAAGAACACAATGAATTGTGTGAGCATTAAAGAATTTTTTGTATTGCGCGCCCTTGTTTTTACAGGCAGTCGCTGCGCAAAACACATGGGCTATGTGTATAAACTGAGCCGAAATTTTTACTCAAAGGATTATTATGACTGACGAAAATAAAAAAGAGGCTGATGCTGTTGCATCGCCCAAGCCTAAACGTACACGCAAAACTACCCCTGCCACAGCTTCAAAAAAAACTGTAAATACAACTCAAAAAAAGGCGACTGCAAGCTCAAAAAGTACAACAACGCCAAAAACTGCGCGTAAAACCACGCCATCACGTGCTAAAAGTGCTAAGCAAGAAGTATCAAATGTTGATGAAAGCAGCATATCCAAATCAGCTACTACCACCGAAAATGTAAAGCCAGCGCGCAAAAAAAGCACCACATCACGAACTACTCGGAGTAAAAAAACAGCTGATTCAACCGTGCAATTATCGGGCACCACACCAGAATTGCCTGTGGATACCTTGCCAGAATTACCTAAGGATGAAGAGGTTAAGACCAAAGCCACACCTAAAAAGCAAGTTAGAAAAACTCCAAGTCGCTCCACAAAAAAATCTGTAAGCGCAGAGCACACAGCCACGCCAGTGGTTGAAGAGCAACAATTAATCGTAGAAGATACTCCTGATACTATTGATGAAGCAGCAGATACGCCAGCATTAAAAAGTAGGCGAGGGCGTCGCGGTGGGCGTGGTAAGAGGGGCAAGGGTAGACAAATTACAGAAAAAATCAGCGCAGAAGATAGTACTAAGCTTACACCAACAAAAGCTAAACAAACGCAGAGCACTTCTGTGGCTGAGGGTAAACCGGGACGGGCCAGAGCTTCTGTGGGGAAAAAGGCTGCAACTACTTCTGGTAAGCGGCGTACTATGTTCATAAGCTTGGTGTCTGGTGAGCAAGTGGAAGTGGCACTTACTGAAGAGGGGGCCATTCATGAATATTATTTAGAAATGCTACATCAGGCTAAGACTAAAAATAATATATATAAGGGTGTTGTACATAACGTAGATACAAATTTACAAGCGGCATTTATTAATTATGGCGCGGCAAAGAATGGTTTTTTGCAAATCGATGAAATTCATCCCGAATATTATCAAAGTCACCATGAGTCTGCCAAGGGTAAAAAATATCCTCCTATTCAGCAAGTTATTAAGCCAGGCCAAGAAATACTCGTACAAGTTGTGAAAGAACCTACAGGAAATAAGGGTGCTTTTTTAACTACTTGGCTATCGTTAGCGGGGCGTTTTTTGGTACTAACTCCGGGCCAAGAACAAATTGGCATTTCCCGTAAAGTGGATAGTGAAGATGAGCGCACGCGCTTGCGTGAAATGATGGAAGGTATTGAGCCGGGTGCTGGCCTTGGTGTTATTGTGCGCACTGTGAGCGCAGGCACATCAAAGACAACTTTAAAAAATGATTTACAATACTTAAAGAGGGTTTGGAAAGAGATTCGCAAACGTGGTGTTAGCGAGGCTGCCCCCTTACTTGTGTACCAAGAACCAAAACTAGCTGAGCGTGCTATTCGAGATTATCTTACAGATGACGTACATGAAGTGTGGGTTGATAATGCGGAAATGGCTGAAAAATTACGTGAAATTGTAGCATTGCTTTTCCCACGCAAGAAGGATTTAGTTCGTGTGCATGCAAATGTACGCCAAACCCTATGGGAGCGTTTTGCCATCCAACGCCAGCTTGAACAAATTTATTCGCGAGAAGTTGTTTTGCCGTCGGGAGGGCGTTTGGTATTTGACCAAACTGAAGCCCTTATGTCCATTGATATTAACTCGGGTAAAATTTCCGGCAAGGCAAATTTTTCATCCATGGCCCTAAAAACAAATCTTGAAGCAGCAGAGGCCATTGCAAGGCACTTGAAATTGCGCGATATAGGCGGGCAAATTGTTATAGATTTTATCGAGATGCGTGATAAAAATCATGTGCGCGAAGTGGAAAAAACCATGCGCACAGCCATGAAAAGTGACCGCGCAAGGCATGACGTTGGGCGCATATCATCCTTTGGATTGTTAGAGCTTGTGCGCCAGCGTACTGCTTCATCAGCCTTGGCCATTACTATGGAAACTTGCCCGCATTGCCGAGGCACTGGTATGCGCCGAAATCTAGAATGGCAATCATTGCAGGCTTTACGTGAAATGACGCGTCAAGGGCGGGCTACACAGGCCGATAGCTTTGCTTTTGAAACGTCGCTGGAGCTGGCTTTATACTTACTTAATCATAAACGTCAGCGTATTAGTGAGATTGAAGAGCAACTTGGCAAGCATATTGAAGTGCGTATACGTACTTAGCCTTGGTTGTGGGATTATGAGCAAGATTTTACTCCATGTTTGTTGTGGGCCTTGTGCCATTGTTCCAGTATTGCGCTTACGCGCTCAAGGGTACGAGGTTACAGGACTTTTTGCCAATCCAAACATTCATCCGCTCAGTGAGTATTTAAGGCGGCGTGAAGCTATGGTTGAATGTGCTAAGCAATTAGATTTGCCTATGCTTTGGCGTGATGATGTGTGGGATGTTCAAACATGGATACATTCTGCCAGTAGCTTGCAAGCAAGTGGTAAAAATCGTTGCGAATTTTGTTATTTTTCGCGCTTTGATATATGTGCAAAAATGACAAAAGATGGACAATTTGACGCGTTTTGCTCATCCTTATTGTATTCACGCTACCAAAATCATGAATTAATTCTAACTCAAGCTGAGATTGCCGCTAAGCTCTCTGGTGTTCACTTTTATTACGAAGATTTTAGGACTGAATGGCAAAAAGGTATTGATCTATCTAAAACATTTGACCTCTACCGCCAAAACTATTGCGGATGCATCTACAGTGAAGCAGAACGGCATGCAAAAAAATTAAACAAACTACAACATTAGTCTGGAATTTATTTTATTTTTTTAATAGCTTATCATTAGAATAGGTAAAAAATTTTTTTTTCATATTTACTTGACTATTACAAACAAGTAGCATAAAAACATTCTTCGCACTAAGGTGCAACATTCCCCGGTAGCTCAATCGGCAGAGCGGGTGACTGTTAATCACTAGGTTGGCGGTTCAAGTCCGTCCCGGGGAGCCAGTAAGTTCAAGGGTTTAGAGAAAACATCTCTAAGCCCTTTTTCTTTTGGTTTTTGATTTTGTCCCCCATCTGTCCCCCAATTTTTTTTGATTAAAATTAAAAAATCGTGAATGTGAGTGAAGGAAAAATTTGACTGCTACTTTTTGTCCTTTAAATTCTTTAGAGTATAACTTCTTATGTCAAGGCAGATTTTAATGCCTTTACAAGGTGCACAAGCGGAGCTTCAGCCTCAGTTCCATAGCTAGCAATAATTTTTACAAAGGCACTACCAACAATGGCTCCGTCTGCATAATCTGTTATTTCTGCCACTTGTTCTGCATTAGATATACCAAAGCCTACGCATACGGGCAGTGTGCTGTGCTGTTTAATGAGTTTGGTCATGGAGCGTAAATCCGTGGTGATTGTGCTACGCATACCCGTTACTCCCAAGGAAGACACTAGGTAGATAAAACCCTCAGCTTGCTTGGCGATGCTCTCTATACGCTTGGCAGAGGTGGGGGCAATGAGTGAAATAATATCCACGCCATGTTTTTGTGCATGGGGCATAATGAGTGCTTTTTCCGTGACTTCATCAAAAGGAAGGTCGGGTATGATGATGCCATTGATGCCGCATTCTTGGCATTTTTGAAAAAAAGCGGCATAGCCATAATTAAATATAGGGTTCATATAGCTTAAAAATACCAAGGGAATAGATATTTTTTGGCGTACTCTTTGTACCATGGCAAAAATACCATCAAGAGTAGTTCCTGCCTGCAATGCTCTGGCATTGGCTGCTTCTATGACTTCACCCTCTGCTATGGGGTCGGAAAAGGGAATGCCGATTTCTATAAGGTCTGCACCAGCTTCAGCCATGGTCAGTATATATTCTTCTGTATGTTCAAGGCTTGGGTCGCCTGCTGTTAAAAAAGTAATGAGGGATTTTTTGCCTTGCAAGGCTGTAGTTATATTACTCATGGATAGTTACTCCTTTATATTGTGCCATGGCTGCCACGTCTTTATCACCGCGCCCAGAAAGGCACACAATAATATTTTCATCCTTGGAAAAATTCGCTGCAATTTTTTTCACATGGGCTATGGCATGGGCTGATTCAATGGCAGGGATAATGCCTTCAGTTTTTGCTAAATATTCAAAGGCTTCCACAGCTTCTGCATCGGTAATAGGCACATAGGATGCTCTTTGTGTATCTTGCAAGTGGGCGTGTTCTGGGCCAATACCGGGATAATCAAGCCCTGCAGAAATGGAATAGACCTCCGCAATTTGCCCATAACTATCCTGACAAAAATACGACTTCATGCCATGAAAGATACCCACAGAACCCTTGCCCATACTGGCAGCATGTTTTTCTGTATCGATGCCTTTGCCTGCGGCTTCACAACCTATGAGTTGTACGTTTCTATCTTCAATAAAATGATGGAACATACCCATGGCATTACTGCCACCACCCACGCAAGCAATGACAGCCGCAGGCAATTTGTTTTCAGCTACCAGTATTTGCTCTCTTGCTTCAAAGGAAATTACGCTTTGGAAATCTCGCACCATAAGGGGGAAAGGATGCGGACCAACTACAGAGCCCAGCACATAATGAGTATCATGCACACGCATGGTCCAAGCACGCATAGTGGCGTTGACTGCGTCTTTAAGGGTTTGTGTGCCGCTAGTAACGGCGTGTACTGTTGCCCCTAAAAGTTCCATACGATAGACATTGAGTGCTTGGCGGTTAATATCTTCTTGCCCCATGAAAACTTCACACTCAAGACCCAATAGCGCCGCCGCTGTAGCTGTGGCTACGCCATGTTGCCCTGCGCCTGTTTCTGCGATAACACGTTTTTTGCCCATTTTTTTTGCAAGTAAAATTTGCCCCAAAACATTATTGATTTTGTGCGACCCTGTGTGGTTTAAGTCTTCTCTTTTTAAGTATATTTTTGCACCACCAAGGTCTGCGCTCATCTTTTGTGCATAGTACAAACGTGAGGGGCGTCCAGCATATTCATTGAGTAAAAAACTAAGCTCAGCATTGAACTTTGTATCCTCTTTATAGTGTGCGTAGGCTTCTTCCAATTCTAAAATGGCATTCATTAGTGTTTCGGGGATATATTGCCCTCCGTGTATGCCGTATCTTCCTTTATTTGCTTGCATGTCTAACCTTCCTTATAAGTTGTTCTATGAGGTATTTATCTTTAAAACCGTCCACTTCTGCACCGCTGGAAATGTCCAAAGCGTATGGCCTATATTGCATGGCTTGCTCTATATTGTGCAGGCCAATGCCACCAGCAAGAAAAAATGCTTTTTTCGTCTTGGGTAGGTTAGACCAGTCAAAAACCTTACCGCTACCTGCTTTTGGTGCATCAAAAAGCACATAGTCCACAAGCTCTGGTATGGACTCGTGAACTTGTTGTGCTTTGATAATTTTTGTGTGTGGCAGACGTTTTTTGCACTCTTTTATAGTTGCAGCATCTTCTTGCCCATGTAATTGTAATATATCTACAATATTCTCTGTCACGGCCTTTTCCATAATTTCCAAGGGCGCATTAACAAAAACACCCACGGCGGTGATTTTTGTATCAAGATTATTTCTAAGCAGTTTCGCCTGCTCAAAACTCACTTGACGCCGGCTTTCTGCAAAAACAAAGCCCACATAGTCGGGCAGGGCGGCATTTACAAAATCCACATCACAAGGCCTGCTTAAACCGCAAATTTTTATTTTCATGCTAGGCCTCGTAAACTTTTTAACATTTTGCACTTATCATTACTGCGCATGAGACTTTCACCTATGAGTACGGCGTCTATGTTATGCTCTTCGAGAAGTTGTATATCCTCTCGTGTGCTTATGCCGCTTTCTGCCACATACAAAGCAGAGGTTGGCACATGCTTACGCAAGTCAAGACAAGTGCGAATATCTACCTCAAAAGTTTTTAAATTTCTGTTGTTTACTCCAATAATCTTTGCGCCGCAGTCCAATGATTTTTGCAACATATCATAGCTATGACTTTCCACCAGTGCCGACATACCAAGAGCTTCAATAAGGGCAATATATTCTAGTAAGTGTTTGGCATCTAAAAGTTCTGCTATGAGTAGTACAGCAGAAGCTCCCCATATTTTTGCTTCATATATTTGATAGGGATGCAGAATAAAATCTTTGCGTAAGGTGGGCAAAGCGATTTCGGCACTGATATCTTGCAAATATTCTCCACTGCCTAGAAAAAATTGCGGCTCCGTAAGTACGGAAATGGCCGCAGCTCCAGCTTTTTCATACTCTTTAGCAATCTCTACGGGGGCGAAGTTTGGTGCAATGAGTCCTTTGGAGGGGGAAGCCTTTTTTACCTCACAAATATAGGATAGGCCAGCACTTGCCAAAGCCACATGGAAAGGAAAGGTAAAGCTTTCTTGCACAGTTTGCATACGCTTTTCAGTAGCTTGCACAATGGTATCTAAAAAATGTTCTTTTTGCATATTAAACCTCATTGGATAAGCGAATAAAATTTTTTAGTTGTGTTAAGGCTTTGCCGCTGGAAAGTATTTCTTTAATGTGAGTAATGGCTTCAGCGAGGGGCATGGACTTTGCCACATACAAAGCCGCAGCAGCATTAAGTATTACTGCGTCGGTTTTAGGCCCTTGGGCACCACTTAAAATCTCTTCAATGATTTTTGCATTGTGCGTAGCATCGCCTCCTTGTAAATCTTGCGATTGTGCACGCACAAAACCAAGGCTTTCTGGTGTAATGACAGAAGACTTCACCCAGCCATTTTTCACTTCACATACAAAGGTTTCTGCACAAATGGAAATTTCATCCAACTTATCACGGCCATAGACTACCATGGCATTTTTTACGCCCAAATTGCACAAGACTTTGGCAATGGGTTCCACAAGTTCTTCTTCGTACACGCCCAAGAGTTGCATGCTGGCCCCAGCAGGGTTAGTTAAAGGACCAAGGATATTAAAAACTGTGCGTATATTTAGCTCACGCCTTATGGGTGCAACATATTTCATGGCAAGGTGATAGTTTTGAGCAAACATAAAGCAAATGCCAATTTCTTCTAAGAGTTTAGCACTTTTTTCGGGGGAAATTTGAATATTAACTCCAAGGGCTTCCAAAACATCAGCTGAACCGCATTTGCTGGTGGCAGAGCGATTACCATGCTTTGCCACGGGTACACCAGAAGTAGAAACCACCAAGGCCACAGCGGTGGATATATTAAAGGAATTGGAGCCATCTCCGCCTGTTCCTACAATTTCTAGCACTTCTTGGTCGTTCAAAAGTTTTACGCAATGTTTGCGCATGGCGGCGGCAGAGGCTGTGATTTCGTCAATGGTTTCGCCTTTGATAGAAAGTGCCGTAAGGTATGATGCTATTTGAATATCGCTGGCCTTACCGCTCATGATTTGGTCCATGACGGCAAGGGCTTGATCACTGTGCAAATCTTCTTTGCGTGCCAGTTTTTTAATGGCTTCACGAATCATATTTATATCTCCATAAAGTTTTTAAGTAGGTTGTTGCCTTGTGGCGTCATAATGGATTCCGGATGGAATTGCAGGCCAAAAATGGGACGATTTTTGTGTTCAACAGCCATAATTTCCCCATCTTCGCTATGTGCTGTGCATTGCAATTCTTGTGGCAAAGTGCTTTTTATGCCCACCAAGGAATGGTAACGTGCCACCAGAAAATCCTGCGGCATATCCGTAAAAAGAGGTGAGGGCATATCTGCATGTACAAGTGACTGTTTGCCGTGCATAAGCTCTTTGGCATAACTCACCGTACCGCCAAAAGCTTCAAAAATAGCTTGGTGTCCAAGGCAAACACCTAATAATGGGATGCTGTGTGGCAGTCTTTGAATAAGTTCTATGCAAATTCCAGCGTCACTAGGCTTGCCTGGACCTGGTGAAAGCACAATGCGCTTAGGTTGCATGGCCAGCACTTCTTCCACCGTGTGGGCATCACTACGAACAACGCATATATCATGCGAAAGAGTGCCAAGCATTTGGTAGAGATTATAGGCAAAGCTGTCATAATTATCTATTAAGACTAACATTGTACACACTCCTCAGCGGCGTTTTGCACAGCTTCCACCACGGCGCGTGCTTTCATTATACATTCTTCGTATTCCTTTTCAGGCACACTATCAGCAACAATGCCTGCGCCGGAGCGTATGTATATCTTATTGTTTTTCTTAAAACAAAGGCGAATGGCAATGCAGGTATCCATATTGCCAGTAAAATCTATATAGCCAATGGCACCGCCGTAGAGACCTCTTTTGTTCTGTTCAAGCTTATGAATAATCTCACAGGCTTTAATTTTTGGCGCACCAGAAAGCGTACCGGCAGGCAGCACAGCTTCAATGGCATCGAGAGCATCATGTTGCTCATGAATATTGCCATGCACGGTGGAGCCAAGATGCATCACATGCGAATAGTGGTGTACTTGCATAAAGTCCTTCACTTCCACCGTGCCAAATTTACATATTTTCCCTAAGTCATTACGTCCTAAATCTACCAACATGGTGTGTTCTGCCACTTCTTTTTCGTCAGCAAGTAGTTCTGCCTCTAATGCTGTGTCTTCTTTCGCGTTTTTTCCACGTTTGCGAGTGCCGGCAAGGGGGAAGGTATATACGGTATCATCTTGCAATTTTACTAATGTTTCTGGTGAAGCCCCCACAATTTCATTGCTGTCACTACTTAAATAAAACATATATGGTGATGGGTTAGTCATACGCAGTTTTCTGTAAGTATTAAGCAGGCTTCCTTCAAAGTTTGCTTCCAGTCGGTTAGAAAGCACAGCTTGAAAAATATCGCCTTCATAAATATGTTCTTTGGCCTTTTCCACCATGGACATATAGGTTTTTTTATCAAAAAGTGCCGTGAAATCTGAGGTAAGCTTGCCAGCGAAGGAAGCGTGGCAGGGATTATTCACGAGCATTTCTTTGATGGTTTGAATTTCTTGCACGGCCTGTGCATAATTTTCCTTTATATTGCCTTGCTCTATATTGCAGACAAGATAGAGTTTTTGCTTGTAATTATCAAAAATAATTAGTTTTTTGAAAAGCATGAGGTCTAAATCATTAAAACTTTCCACAGTATCGTTCATATCTAACTGTAAAGTAGGTTCGCTGTATTTGATAAAATCATACGCAAAATAACCCACAAGCCCCCCTGTGAAAGAGGGAAGATGTTCGTATCTGGGGCTGGAGTATTTTTGCAAAAGCTTTTTTAGATATTCTTTGGGGTGCGTGGTTTGTTTGCTTACCTCGTGGTTGTCTTTGGTTGTGACCATACCTTGCAAGCAGGTTATTTCAACGCTGGGTTCATAGCCCAAAAAGGAGTAACGCCCAAAAGCGTGTGTGGTGTCTACACTTTCAAACAAAAAACATTGTGCGAAGTGCGCTTTTAAAACCTTTAACACATTGATAGGTGTGGTAAAATCTGACGGTATTTCATAAATAATGGGTATGAGGCTAAACTGCTCTGCAAGTTTTTCCGCCTCTTCTACGCTTGGTGAAAACATGAAACTCTCCTTGTAAAATAAAAAAATCCCCTCTGTTTACAAAAGTTCACTTTTGCAAACAGAGGGGATTAGCGTTTTCTTTATTAACTTACTTTTTCCCAAAACCTGCACACGACTAAGTGAACTCTTCTACTCCTGTAGTGAGCCAAACATGCCATATAAATGACCATGAAAGGGTATGCAAGAAAGTTGCGTTCATAGTGTTCGTGTCCTTGAAGCGAATTTAGTGTATACCGTATACAATGTCAAATGTTTTTTTTGCTAGTAATGGCGGAATAAATTTTTTGAATAACAATTTACTTTTGAGGAGCGAGAGAAAACAATGTTTAGAGTGAGGGGCGTAGGTAATTTTTTTGCTATCATCTGGATATCACAAGAATATGGGTAATACTAATTTTCTTAGGGATTATCATTGTTATGAATATTTTGCATAGCAATGTTTGTACGTTTGCCTAAGAGTATGTGTTATGCTAAGGCATAAGGCATGAGTTGCATTTGTAAAATGTGTACCCTTATGCTGATGGTATTTTGTGAAATGGCACAACCCAATTTTGGAAAAATAAATTATATAACTTTGAGGAGTTGCGAAAATTATAAGTTTTAAGGTTTAAATAGGAACGTAACATGATTGAAATTAAAGGAAAGTATAACACAGCTAAGGTTTTTACGGATAGCATCGACTCTGTTTCTGTGGAGCAGATTACAGGTCTTTGTGATATGCAAGCATACTCAAATTCTACTATTAGGGTCATGCCTGATGTTCACGCTGGTGCTGGCTGTACCATTGGTACAACTATGACTATTAGTGACAAAGTTTGCCCCAATTTAGTTGGAGTGG
>CAYJIU010000049.1:0-15838 GCA_964370305.1 uncultured Desulfovibrionaceae bacterium | reverse complement strand
GGTCGTGCTGACTTTGTCAACACTCTCAAACTTGCATATTTTTAAAAATATGCAAGTTTTTGACTTGTCTAAAAATACTTTATCTACCAAGGTTTATAGGCATATCCTTTGGTGCTTTTATGGTGATGGAGCGTTTTACTTGTTTATTACCATTGGCTGGAATGTTTAGGTTCCAGATGAAGGTTTTTTCTGGCCCTTGTTCTGGCTTTGGCTCATCTTTATAGCTTACACTCATGCTTGCATCTTCCACTTGAGTTTGAGGCTCTTCAATACGCACACTAATGGGAGTATTACGTTTATTTTCAGCACTATATATCCAAGACCAAGTCCAAGTTTGGTCTTTGTCTATAATGCCATCTTCGGCACTTTTGCGTTCTTTTTGTTTGGTTTCTACTGTTACCAGCGGGTCTACACCAAAAAATAGTTTGGCCTCACCGCCACTGGGTGCAAAGACTCCCTGACCAGTGGTAACGCTATCAAGTAAAAATGTGGCTTCGCCTGCGGGATAAAAACTACTATCAATTTTATGGGTGGCATTTAGCCAGACTTTATTATCGCTAGAAGCTGGCCTTGCAATACGAGTGAGTGCGGCACTCCATTTTTCTTGATTAAGTTTGATCTTGGTTTTGCCTTCTACAACCTTGGGTACATTTTGCATAACCCAACGGGCCATGGCAGTACCTTGGGTGAAGGTTGGGCCAGAAGCATCATTGGCCTCACTGCTAAGCATCATGGCTTGGGGAGCCATTCTGCCCTTGGCATATATGGCATTGCCGGTAGCCTTACGTACTATCCAAGGAAAGAGCGGGGATGGGTCGCGCTCTGTGCCTTGAGCGGTGGTGAGCTCTAGTTGCACATTGAGCCAGTCAAGGTCGCTGTTTTGAGTAAGCTCTGCTAATAGTTGTACATCTATAGTGTTGTCCTTAGTGTTGGCGTTCATTATATATACGGGCTTCCAAAATGTATTGGAAAGGGTATAGGTGTAAGCAACCAAGGCTTCGGCATTTTCGGGTAAGGGGGAGTCGATGCGTACTACAAATTGCTGGCTGGTAGGCAGGCCATCTTGGAATTGCTCAACCCTTTGTTTGGCATAGTCAAGCTCACGCTTGGTGGATGAAATACGCGTGCCAATAAGGGCCAAATTGGGATTGAGCTTGCCGGTGAATTTGGGGTCAAGTACATTGCTTTTTTCTTTTAATTCATCAACTAAAGCAGCTTCTTGTGCCTGTAAAACCGCAAGGGAACCAGCCAAGGAGTCATGCATGGATTCAAAGGTAATACGTCTTTTTTCCAAATCACCTTGAGGTTTAAATGGTAGAGATTTTTCCATAATCCAGCTGGTAATCTTACCTTGGTCTTTACCTTCATGCATGGGCAGGAACATTTGTATATTTTCTGCACTCTTGGGGAATGGAACTATGAGCACTTTTTCCCCTTCAATGGAGAGTACAACTCGAGCCATACACTGGGCATAGACTTGTGCATTTTGTTGGTTGACAATAACCTTGTAGGGTCTTGCTGGAATACCACTTGCTGTATCGTTGGCATTACGAATATTGGATGCATCTTCACTTTTTGCAGCTATAGCTTGTGGTGCTAAGGCCAAAAATATTAAATAAAAAACTAGGAAAAAATAATTTATTTTGCGCATTATACAATCCTTTCGCCACTCATCCAATGGGCCACGACACGTCCTTGGATTTCTTGGCCCAAGAAGGGGGTATTGGCACTTTTTGAGTGTAGGTTTTCGGGTGTTATTACCCATGTTTGTTTGGGGTCAAATAGGAAAAAATCTGCCACGTCGCCAGGGGCAAAATTATTTACGGGCAAATTAAAAATTTCGGCAGGTCTTGTGGCCCAAAGGCGTTGTAAGTCACCTGTATTAAGTATATTTTCTTGCACCAGTTTGAAGCTTAGGCATAGTGCCAAATCAAGGCCGGTTAAACCATTGGGTGCTTCGTCCAAGGGGCAGTCTTTTTCATGAGCTGCATGGGGTGCGTGGTCTGTTACTAATATATCAATAGTACCATCCTTAACAGCTTGACGCAGGGCCTCACGATCTTGCGGTGTGCGCAGGGGTGGATTTACCTTGGCATTGGAGCTGTAGTTCATGAGGGCTGTATCATCAAGTAGCAGGTAATGCGGGCAAGTCTCTGCGGTAACTTTAACCCCACGGGCCTTACCCCAAGCAATAAGATCCACAGCGCGCTTGCATGATACATGCGCAATGTGTACGGGGAGGTTTAAGTATTCTGCTAGCAAAATATCACGAGCAACGTGCATGGCTTCACCCACATCTGGCTGGCCTTTTACCCCTAGTTTACCGCTGGTAATGCCGTCATTCATATGTGTATTTTTAGCTAGGGATGCATCTTCACAGTGGTCAATAACAATAAATCCAAGATCCGCTGCATATTCCATAACGCGGCGCATGAGCTCTGTACTTTCCATGGAATGTCCATCATTGGAAATGGCTACGCAGCCAGCTTCTTTTAGCTCTGCTAGTGGGGCCATTTCCTTACCCAGTAGCCCTAGCGTTGCTGCACCTACAGGGTGAACGCGTGGCCCATGGGGGAAGGCTTTTTTGCCGGCTTCACAAATAAATTTAGATATGGCCGCATTGTCATTGACGGGGTTAGTATTGGCCATGCACATAACCGCACCAAAGCCACCATGGGCCGCCGCCTTAAGGCCAGAGGCAATATCTTCTTTGTATTCATAGCCAGGCTCACGCAGATGAACATGTGCATCAATGAAGCTTGGAAAGAGTAAGAGTGAGCTTGCGTCAAAGACTTCGGCCTCGGCAGGTATGGGTTTTTGGGCTGGAGTCATGGTTTTGATGCATCCGTTTTCCACAAAGACATTTACTTGTGCATCAAGGTAGGTGGCATTTTTTATGCATAATATTTTTGCAGACATATATATTCCTTATCCAGTAAAATTTAGAATATTAGTTTTAGCTAATCTTTGCGATGGGCTAAAAGATATAAAACAGCCATGCGCGTGGCCACACCAGCAGCCACTTGGTCAAGGACAAGACAGTCTGGAGAGTCAGCTACGGGAGCAGATATTTCTAAGCCACGGTTCATGGGCCCAGGGTGTAATATTTTGGCATGGGGTTTAGCGCGTTTTAGGTGTTCAAGGCTTAAGCAATAGCGGCGCGCATATTCTGTTAATGATGGCAAGAGGCCGGCTTGCTGGCGTTCAAGCTGCAAGCGTAAACACATGACGGCGTCTACATCCTCAATAGCTTTATCTAAATCATGATAAACGCTGACCGGCCATGTACTTATGCCGGCTGGTAAAAGCGTGCGCGGGGCACATACGCGAATGTTTACCCCAAGCATGGTCAACAAATCTATATTAGAGCGTGCCACTCGACTATGGGCTATATCTCCAAGAATAAGCAGGGTTTTGCCCGCAAATTCCTTACCCCAAATCTGGCGCAAGGAAAAACTATCTAAAAGAGCTTGGGTGGGGTGGGCATGCCAACCATCACCGCCATTGACGATACTGCATGATAGCCGCTCAGCCAAGTAGTTGGCAGCACCACTGCTTGAGTGGCGAATAACTATAATATCAGGACTCATGGCCTCAAGGGTTAAGCTGGTATCTTTAAGGCTTTCGCCCTTGGTAATGCTTGAACCACTCTTGCCAAGGCTGAAGGTATCTGCCGAGAGACGTTTGCCAGCAACATCAAAGGAAGTTTTGGTTCTGGTGCTATCTTCTGAGAAGAAGAGAATGATACTTTGCCCTTTTAATATGGGGACTTTTTTGATGGGCCTGCGGTTGATTTCTTCAAAGCTTGTGGCCAAATCTAAGATATGCCGCACATCTTCCGCGGAAAGTTGGCGAATATCCAATAAATCTTTATGTGTCCAACGGTAGTCTTGGGGTTCCATACTATGCCTTTGTGCCTTGGTTGATTACTTCATTTTAGCCGAAAAAAAACCCCATAAATGGGGAAATAAAAATTATATTCTGCGCAAGTGTGCGTTCTTAATGCAAAAAATTTTTCTACTGTAATCCATGATTTTGTCCTCAAAAAGGACTATACCTTGCTAGGGCAAAGGTGTAAAGAGAAAGAACACCGTGGCAAATTTTGCTGCTGAGCTTACTAGAGAGGGTAGTATTAAATCATGTTAGTTTCATTGGGAATATTTTTATTGTGTGGGGCGGTATCTGGAGTTTTTGCTGGCCTTTTGGGTGTTGGCGGGGGGATTATAATTGTCCCCATCTTATCATTAGTTTTTCCTCTATTGCATGTGGAAGCAAGCCTTGTGCATCACTTAAGTCTTGGGACATCTCTTGCTACTATAATGATAACGGCTATTTCCAGTAGTCGCGCCCATAATAAGCGCGGGGCTGTGCGCTGGGATGTGGTTAAAAATATTACCCCCGGTATATTGCTAGGTACTTTTGTGGGCGGTCTTGTGGCTGCGCATATTCCCGCGGCACATTTAAAGGCTGTGTTTGTATGTTTTATATATCTTGTAAGTGCGGATATGCTCATAGGTAAAAAACCTAAAGCTCAGCACGAATTACCGGGCATGTTTGGTACAAGCTTGGTGGGTATTGTTATTGGTGTTTTATCAAGTTTTGTGGGCATTGGTGGGGGCACTATGTCTGTGCCGTTTTTGTCATTTTGTAGTGTGTCCATGCATACGGCGGTGGGTACATCTTCTGCTATTGGCTTTCCCATTGCGCTTGCGGGCACCCTTGGTTATATAGTCGGTGGTTTTAACAATCCTGATTTACCCGCTGGCACTATTGGCTATGTGCATATTATTGCTTTTTTAGGCATTGCTATGGCAAGCTTTTGCACGGCACCACTTGGGGCTAAGATAGCACACAAATTGCCAGTGGCTACATTAAAGAGAATATTTGCTGTGTTCCTACTCTTTGTAGGCACACGCATGCTCATATCACTTATATCTTAGGAAAGTTTCATGGCTTTAAAAAGAACATATAATGCCAAGCTTGTGGAATCAGTTTGGTGGAATTTACTGCTCATTAGCGCAGGCTCAGCCCTGTTTTCCATTGGTATACAAGCCATAGCCGTTCCGCAAGGGTTTTTATCTGGTGGGGTTATGGGCATATCCATGCTTACTTGGTATACTACAAATTTGTTTAGCGTGCCCATTTGGTATTTTATAATATGTATTCCCATTGGTATTTTAGGTTGGTTTTTTGTAGGGCGTATTTTTTTGCTTTATTCAATGTATGCTATTACTTGCACGACAGTTTTGGGACAGCTCATTAACTTTGAAATTCATATTGAAAACAGTTTATATGCCGCCATATTAGCTGGTATTATTAATGGTGCTGGTGGTGGGATGATGTTACGCTCCTTGGGCAGTGCTGGTGGTACAGATATAATTGCTGTAGCCATTCGTGAGAGGTGGAATATAGCCATTGGCAAAACTAGTTTTTTTATAAACGCTTGTATTTTTTTACTAAGTGCATTTGTGATTAAGCTTGATATTATTATTGCCTCAACCATTATGGTGTTTATTGCTTCCAATACCCTTGAATATGTTTTGACACTTTTTAATCAACGCAAGATGGTTATGATTATTTCCGATCATATGGAAATACTTAGCGAAGCTCTAACTCTTGAGTATGAGTTTGGTATAACCATTATTCGGGGTAAGGGTGGGTACTCAGGGCGTGACAGGGATATTATTTTGACAATTACCAATAATATGGCTCTTAAGCAGCTGGAGCACCTTGTATTTAATATTGATGAACATGCTATATTTATTGTGGAAAATACTTTTTATGTGTCCGGTGGGCAGTTTGCACGTAAAGTTTATAGATAATTTTGAAAAGCCAATTGGTTATGGATGGCCATTACTGGACAGAAAAGGATAAAATATGCTTTTTTCTTATGCAAGAACAGTTCAAACAGAAATAGATTGCGCCGAATGTGGACATAAACTAATGGCAGTTAAAACGTGACGAGCTATAGTTTTGCGTTGCGGGCAATGCAAAAAAGAATTCCCATTGGCGGATTATGTGCAATATATGGACGATGCTTTGGAAGCTTTTTTAGAAAATAGTTTTTGCGATAGGGTTTAGCTTGCGCAAAGAACGTGTGTTTGCGGATGCGCAGTTTGAAAAATATGTGAATATGTTTTTTAGCATCAACTATTCAAATAGCGCGATTTCACTATCACGTTTTAAGTATTTTTCTTGGCAAACGATAAAAAAAAGTATACGCTCATTTTGGAATTAATTTTGGAAATATCTTTATTGGTGACAATATAATATAGCCTTTAAGTTTGAACTATCATCGTTAGGTTAAAGTGTATGAGCTTACATAACGAGGGAGTAGGTTGTGAAAAAGTTTTTTTATTTATCTTTTCAAGCCAGAATAGTGCTTATGTTACTAGTGCTTATGAACTTACCCTTTGTGATTGTTTACCAAGTAGGCTTGGACTTGGTGGAAGATAGTCTAACTCATGAAAAAGAAAATAAACTCATGACCATGGCTAGAGTTTTGGATTCCATCCTAGGCACAAAAGGTTATGATGGCCTTTTAGCTGGTAGTAATGCCACAACTCGTGAAGAAAAAATAGCAGTTATCAATAAAATATTACGTGGCCCTACAGATAAAATAGTTGATTCATCAGAAGGTCTTGGAGCTGGTTATTATTCCAATGAGCTTGATGCCATATTAGTGTATGGCCCATCCTCTCTTTATGATTATACCATAGGTTTATCTATACCTGATGATCATCCGGGTAGGCGGGTGATGGATAGCAACATTCCAACAGTTGCTCGCGGTACTATGGTGCGCGGTAATATCATGAATGCCATGTTGCCCATTGAGCGTGATGGCAAGGTCATTGGCTATGTTTGGGCCAATGAATTAGAGGAAGATGTTAGCGCGCAAGTGGATAAACTTACCCGTGACGCAAGATATGTACTGCTTACAAGCTTTATCATAACTACTCTTGTTCTTTTATTCCTTTCACAGCGGACGGTGCAAAATATTGGTAATATTATCAGTGGTGTGCGCATGATGCAAGGTGACTTGTCACATCGTTTGCCCCCTATGACTGGCGAGCTTTCAGATGTGGTTTCTAGCATTAATGATATGGCCCAAAGTATAAATGTGGCCAATGAAGAAAGCAAACGCGCCGTTGCAGTACTACAAACTGTGATGAATAATATGGACGCCGTTATTGTGGTTTGTGATCCAGCTACACGCCGCATTGTATATGCTAACCCCTATGTGCAAAAACTGTGGAATGTACAAAATGTTGAAAATAAAACATGCTACTTGGCACTTTATGGGCGTGAAACCCCTTGTTCTGACTGCCCACAAGTAGGTTTTTTCAATAATGGCGTTCCAAGTTATGAGCCTTCATACCATGAAAAATATGATGCTACTTTAAATCGCGACTTCTTAGTGGCGGATCGCTTGATATCATGGCATGACGGGCGTGTGGTACATTTACGTGTGGCTACTGATATAACTGATCGCAAGGCCTTAATGGCAGCAGAAACGGCTAACAAGGCCCAGCGTGACTTTTTGGCGCGCATGAGCCATGAAATACGAACTCCCATGAACGGCGTACTCGGTATGACACGTTTAGCCATACAGGAAAATCCATCCCCACAGCAACGTGAATATCTTAATAAAATACAGTCATCTGCTGTGCTCTTATTGGGAATTATCAATGACATCCTTGATTTTTCGCGTATTGAGGCCGGAGCCATGACCATTGAGAAAAAGCCCTTCCAATTACACGACAGCATACAAAAAGTATACGAGCTGGTGTTACCAAAGGCTGAAGAGATGGGTAGTAATATTGATATGCAAATTGATAGCTCCGTACCAACGCATGTCATTGGTGATAGCTTGCGTATTTCGCAAGTTTTATTAAATTTACTTGGTAATGCAGCAAAATTTACAAATAATGGCACTATTGGGCTGAAAATGCATGCTACTAACCTTAAAGATGGGCGTTTACGCCTGCATTGCGATGTTAGCGATACTGGCATAGGCATGACTAAGGAGCAGCAAAAAGAATTGTTTAAGCCATTTTCACAAGCTGATACCTCCACCTCACGTAAATTTGGTGGAACCGGACTTGGACTTTCTATTTGTAAAGCCTTGGTTGAATTGATGAATGGTCAAATTAGTGTGAGCAGCGAAGAGGGAAGGGGAAGTACGTTCTACTTCTTCGTGGAGCTTGATGCTTTTGATGAGCAAGCACATATTGCAACCACTGAAGAACACCCATGGGATAATACGCGCTATGATGGTTATGAATTCCTTGTGGTGGAAGATAATCTTTTAAATCAAGAGATTGCCACGGCCATTTTAAGTGAGTTTGGCATACATGCCGACATTGCCAATAATGGTAAAGAAGCTGTGGAAGCCTTTAAGAAAAAAGATTATGCCTTAATCCTTATGGATATGCGCATGCCAGTGATGGATGGTGTTGAGGCCACATTAATTATTCGTAGTAGTGATAAGCATGACGCAAAATCAATACCTATTGTTGCTATGACTGCCAATGCCATGGCAGAAGATAGAGAGGAAAGTCGTGCCATTGGAATGAACGGGCATATAGCAAAGCCCATTGATATAGAAGAAGTAAAAAGTGTACTTTATGAATGCTTAGTGCAAAATAAAGAGCAAGTGTAACAACTAGATTAGGATTAATAATGGACTAACGCTACATTCAAGTAGTAGCCATTGACTAATCTACAAATAACGTATGCGGGTGATACATGAAGGAATATTTACGCGATTTTCAAGCTTACATGGCGGAGAACGGCCTTAAAAACACATCTCAACGCATGCTCATTGTTGAAGTTTTTATGACGGCCAAGGGGCACCTTTCTGTAGAGCAAATGTATGATGCGATTCGTAAAATTGACCCTTCTGTCGGGCAAGCTACGGTGTACCGCTCCATGAAGTTGCTTTGTGATGCAGGCCTTGCTAATGAAGTACAATTTGGTGATGGTATTACCCGCTATGAGCCACAAAATAAGGAGCATCATGACCACCTTATTTGTGAGAAATGTGGAAAAACTGTTGAAATTATCAACAAAAAAATAGAAAAGCTCCAAGAAATCATTGCAGCCAAGCATAATTTCATCCCCACTAATCACGTACTATGTCTTTATGGGATTTGTAGCGAATGTGCAAAAAAATCCAAACCAAAAAGTAAATAATCGACCATAAAAAAACACGCTAACTATCTTGCTTTAAATAGTTAGCGTGTTTTTTATGGTCGATTATTTAGTCTTGTTTTTTATCTTCTTCGTGTGCCTCTGAATTTTTTTCATTTTTACGTACATTTTTCAATGCCTTATCCATATTTTCTGATATGGTGCGTGACATACCTTCGGCCTTTTCTTTAGCCATATGCTTTGCATCGTGCATCTTTTTTTCAGCTACATCCTTAGCTTCATGCAACATTTTTTCGCCTTTTTCTTTGGCTTCGTGCAACATTTCTTCAGCTTTTTTCTTGGCCTCAGCCATGAGTTTTTCGCCCTTTTCCTTAGCTTCATTTAGCAAGTTTTCAGCCTGCGTGCGTAAAAGGGCCGTCTTTTCTTTATCTTTTTGAGCTTCAATGGCCTCATCTACAAAGTCTTCTTGCTCAACATCTTGCTCATAATACGCGCCGGATTCTTTTTGCTTGCGCACTTCTTCATCACGTAAGGCTCTGCGTAATACCTTGCCCACAAGCGTTTTGGGCAACTCATCACAAAACTCAAAAAACTTTGGTATCTTATAATTAGCAAGCTTTTCTCGGCAGTGGCTTGTTAACTCAGAGCTGTTTAATTCTTCGCCTGCTTTAACCACAATAAAAGCTTTGAGCACCTCACCACGAGTGCGGTGCGGAATACCCACCACCACAGCCTCAGCTACCTTGGGGTGTTCATATAAAACTTCATCAATTTCACGGGGGTATACATTATATCCACCAACAATAACCATATCCTTTTTACGGTCTGCCACAAAAAAATAACCATCTTCATCGCGATAGGCTATATCACCAGTATATAGCCATCCATTGCGCATGGTTAGTGCAGTTTCCTCTTCATTGTTCCAATAGCCAAGCATGATTTGCGGCCCACGCACGATAAGCTCACCAAGTTCATTGTCTGGCATGTCTTTTTCGCCGGTTTCAATATCCACAATACGCACTTCGGTGGCGGGCAAGGCCACGCCAACAGAACCTTCTTTTTGTAAACCATACACGGGATTAGCCGTAATACAAGGTGAACATTCTGTTAAGCCCAAGCCCTCAGTAACATTGGCTTTGGTTAACTTTTGGAATCGTGTCATGGCTTCTTTGGGGAAGGGGGCTGAACCAGAAATGCATAATTCTATGCAGCTTAAATCATATTTTGGTAAATCTTTTTGCTGAATAAGTGATATGTAAACCGAAGGCACGCCTATGAAGAAATTGGGTTTATATTTATCAATGGTGCGCAAAAGATCGCTTGGGGTATAACGCGGTACAGGAATTGAGGCAGCACCATATATTGTGGGCAATACTATATTGCCCATGAGTCCAAATATGTGAAAAAATGGTAGAATTGACAAAAAAGTAAACTTTTTATTGGGCGGAGCATCCACAATATATTTAAGGATTTGTAGCTGGGTAGATAAATTTTTATGTGACAGCATGGCCGCTTTTGCAACGCCTGTGGTGCCACCGGTATACTGCAAAAATGCTATGCTCTTGGATGGATCAGCAATGGTTGCGTTAAAACGCTCTTTAGTTTTTGCAAACTCTGCCCACGGCACGATATTTTCACCATAGGGCACATGGGGCAAATTGCCTTCACGCTTAGCCTTCCATGGTTGTAAAATATTGAGTGGAAAGGCAAGGCCGTCAGCTACGCGCGTAACGATACTTAGGCGTAAATTTAATTTATCATACAGAGCTTCAATTTTAGGCCACAATAAATCAAGGGTAATCAAAACATGTGCTTGAGCATCATGGAAATGATGGGTTAATTCCTTTTCCATATACAAAGGGTTAGTCATAACCGGAATGGCACCAGCTTTAAGTACCCCCCAAACAGCTATAATAGTTTGAGGAATATTGGGAAGCATAATAGCAACACGATCACCATCTTGCACACCGCGCAAGCGTAAGGCAGCTGCAAAGTGCTCAGCCTGATTTTTTAATTGCGTATAATTTATGGAGTAGTTTTGAAAAATAATTGCTTTTGCATGAGGGTGGTTTGCAGCAGCATCATCTAAATATTTATGCAAGGGTTGAACATCAAAAACAATTTCGGGTTCTTGTTTACCTTCAAAATGCCTCCACCATGGAGTTTTTTGGGTAACCTCAGATGTCACATTAATATTTTCAGTCATATTATTCCTCGGTTTATGGCAAGTAGAGTCGCTTTGTATATAATAAATTTTTATATTAAGCTAGTGCTGTTAAGTCATAATCTGCACTTTCCACAATATCAGCATAAATAAGCTCCGCAGGGGCCACATTCTCACCACTAATGTAAGTTATACCGTCAACTTCCGGTGCTTGGAACCATGTTCGCCCGCAATGCAAACCTGGCCATTCAGGGTGAATACTATCCACAAGGATATGCAAGTTTTGCCCAACGTAAGATTCTAAAATTTCAGAGCTTATTTCAGATTGAACTTGCATGAGTTCATTTTTTCGTAAAATTTTAACATCCTCTGCCACTTGATCTGACATTTTAGCAGCCTTTGTTCCCTCTTCAGCTGCATAGTCGAAAATACCAAGGTGCTGGAAGCGTGTTTCCACAATAAAATCGCGCAAGGCATTAAAATGAATATCTTCTTCGCCGGGGAAACCCACAATAAAACTTGTTCTAAGCGCTGCTTGAGGCAAGTGCTTGCGCACTAAATCTATAATATACCGTGGATCTTTGGCAAAGGGACGCCCCATTTGTTGCAAAATTTGTGGGTGCGCATGCTGCAATGGAATATCAAAATAAGGCAACAATTTTTCTTGATTATCTTGTACAAATAAAAGCAAATCATTTGTAATTCCTGCTGGATACAAGTACATAAGCCTTAACCACTCAAGACCCTTAAGCGGTAAGAGTTGTTCTAAAAGGTTTAATAAACCGTGCTTTTGACCTAAGTCTTCCCCCCACGCACTAATATCTTGAGCAACGAGTACCAACTCCTTGACTCCACTATCTAAAAGCTCTTGGGCTTCTGTAATTAGTATTGAAGGTTCAGTACTGCGATGCTTACCACGTATGGAAGGTATGGTACAAAAGGAACATTGATGGCGGCAGCCGTCGCTAATTTTAAGCCAAGCATAGGAGTTTATACCATGTATAAGTCTACGCCCAGCGTAAATTTGTTTAAGTTCTAGAGCTTTGGCAATTTGTGCTGGCCAAAGGGCAAGCTCAGCATTAATGAGCCAGATGTCTACTTCGGGTAGTTCTTTTTTTAGCTCACTTATACCGTAACGCCCTACGAGGCAGCCGGCTACAGCCAAGAGCGGACGACGTTTTAAGCCCTTAATGTGCGTGATGGCTTCTAAGATGGTGCGCACAGACTCTTGCACCGCCGGCCCAATAAAGCCGCAAGTATTAATAAAAACTATATGGGCATGCCCAAGATGTGAAACTAATTTAAGTTCAGGGCCAAGCGCACCCAAGGTATGCTCAGTATCAACGCGGTTTTTAGGGCAACCAAGGCTTATGGAGTATACATTAATCTTTTTCATATCTGCTTACATTTTATGCATTTATATTTTAAGGTGTCAACAATAGATTTTTTTAATCATTTTTTGTTACGACTTTCTGAGTTAAAAAGTAAATTGAATAAATTGCTTCGTCGTGTCTCTGGTCTCCTTACAATGACCTTAACTAAAATTTATGTATAAAAATAAGTATATTATTATGTATGACTTACATCCAAATCATGCATGAGAAATCTTTGCAGGAGGTTGTGATGCGTAATTCATTGATTTATTACATAAAAATTTTTCATATTTCAAGTCAAAAAGTCGTATTTAAAAATAATTGTGTAGTGCTTTTATAATCGCTAAGCATTTTCCACGCTTGACGAAATGTGCTTTTTACTCCAAAAGTATAGTATATAACTGAGCACTGGACAAACCCAGACAATAAATATTACTTATTTTGAGGTTTTTATGCGTAATTATCTAATATGTATGATTTTTATAATGTTTTTTTTGAATATTACATACGTGTATGCTGGCACTGTGGAGCAAACGAAGGCCAACATCTCTGGCGGCACTGCCCAAACACCCGCCTCAGCGGTGAGTTCCTCTCAAAGCACCTCTACCAACGCTTCTACAGCTGCGCCTGCCCCAGCGGTAAATACTCCGCTTAATGCAAAGGCTAGTCCTACTGCCGCGATGCCGCACCAAGTTAATAATGCTCAAGCTCCAAACCTTGAGCAAAGGCAAGAGGCTATGCAGGCGTACACTCAAGGTAAGTACGCAAAAGCACATACGCTTTGGATAGCCCTAGCTAAAGCTGGTGATGGGGAGGCCATGAATAACCTTGGGATGTTATATGATGTTGGTCAAGGTGTGCCTCAAAATACCAAGGAAGCCCTCATGTGGTTTCGTAAGTCAGCAGAAAAAGGGCATGCTGGTGGTATGAGTAATTTAGGGCGCATGCTAGAGCAAGGCAGAGGCACAGCCCGTCATGTGGATACGGCTGCGGCTTGGTTTAGGAAGGCCGCTGACCTTGGACAAGCCGATGCACAATATAATTTAGGTGTGCTTTACGAGCGCGGTGAAGGTGTTATCAAAAATGACCAACACGCAGCCGCTTGGTATAGTATGGCAGCAGCTAGTGGGCAAATTGACGCTCAAGCCAGACTGGGTCAACTATACCGTGCTGGTAAGGGAGTTAATAAGGATTATGCCCGAGCTACCTTGCTTTTGTATGGTGCGGCTATGAATGGGCACAACAGGGCAAGGGAAGAGCTTATGGCCATGGCTACGGAGCAGCATAAGGATAAGGGCTTGCCGCAAGTAAATATTTTTGGCGCAGAGCTAAGTAGCCAGCAGGGTGTTAAACGCGGGGCTATGCGAGCTGCTCTCGCATTAGCTAATGTGAAGCCCATACGTGAAGATATGACATATATTTGTGATGTTTATGATTTGCAAAACTCTGTGCCCGGAGCAAGTCAGATGGCTGCTTGTTATAGCGCTGTGGCTGCCTCAGCTGCGGAGCAACTTTTGGGATTTTTGAAAATAGACTATATGGTAAATGATAAAAAGCAAGCTGATGCCATCCAAAAAATGGTTGAAAGCCGTTTTGGTGCACCTTCAGCCGGTGAAAATGATACCGGATCTCTTTGGAATTTAGGGCCGGTAATTGTGGCCACACAATACGTGCCAGAAGTGAAACAAGTGGGTCTTATGTACATGTTGCCTAATATTTACCACTTGACCAAAAAACCAGCTGCTAAATAATAATATATTAATTTAATTGTATAAATATTAAAAATTACCTCGTGCTACATCAGTTTTACAAGTACAGTAATTTTTGGTATTAGGGGTTCAACAAATACGAGGAGTATGCAGTGTCTAAAACCATAGCGGAAATAAATGCTAAGATAAAAGCTGGCAAAGCTGTTGTGCTAAATGCCGCCGAAATGTGTGAAACTGTGCGCAAATTAGGCAAGGAGAAGGCCGCCAAAGAAGTGGACGTAGTAACCACGGGTACATTTTCGCCTATGTGTTCTTCTGGTGTGCTTTTTAACATAGGGCAGCCAGAGCCGCCGCTTATTCGCGCAACCAAACTTTGGTTAAATAATGTACCATGTTATGGGGGGGTTGCTGCAGCCGATGGCTATGTTGGAGCCACCGAGGTAGTGGATGGTGATCCTTTGAATAATCCTTACCCTGGCAAATTTCCCTATGGGGGCGGGCATGTTATTGAAGATCTTGTGGCCGGCAAAACTGTGGATTTGCGCGCTGAATCCTATGGTACAGACTGTTACCCAAGGCGCACGCTAGAGCGTAAAATTACCTTGGACAACCTACCCTTTGCAGAGTTGTTAAACCCTCGCAATTGCTATCAAAATTACAATGCAGCCGTAAACTGCACCAATCGTATTTTATATACCTATATGGGGCCATTACGGCCAAAGATGGCAAATCTAAACTATGCTACGGCGGGGCATTTATCGCCGCTCTTTAATGACCCATATTTTCGAACCATTGGTTTTGGTACGCGTATTTTCTTAGGTGGCGGCATTGGGTATGTAATTGGCTCAGGCACCCAGCACGTCCCTGCGCCTAAACGCACTGAGCGTGGCATCCCACTTAGTGCATCTGGTACCATTATGCTTAAAGGGAATTTGAAGAATATGCAGGCAAAGTATTTGCGTGGCCTTTCCATGCATGGCTATGGCTGCACCCTATCGGTGGGCGTGGGTATTCCTATTCCTATCTTAAATGAAGAAATTGCATGGTTTACAGGTGTAGACAATGATGAAATACTCATGCCGATTAAGGACTATGGGCATGACTATCCCAATGGTGTGCCAAGGGTTCTTGCCCATGCGCACTTTGAAGATTTAATGAGTGGTGAGCTTAATTTGATGGGGAAAAATATTAAAACTGTTCCCTTAACCAGTTATACTCTTTCGCTAGAGATTGCTAACACCTTAAAGCAATGGATTGAGCGTGGTGAATTTTTGCTCACTGAGCCAGTGGACACCATAGCCTCTGGTTAATATTTAGTTGATGCTGAAAAACGCATTTCTATGCGCTTTTCAGAAAGGCACGCCCACTCCAAACACCGCTTTGGGGTCGCTAGAAGTTAATTCTGGCTTATTTTACGGCACGCGAAATTTTTCTTATAG
>CAYJIU010000048.1:0-16009 GCA_964370305.1 uncultured Desulfovibrionaceae bacterium | reverse complement strand
GGCGACTAAAATAGTTGGCACTGCAAAACCAAAATTTATCAAACACTTCTTGACCAAACAAAGAGCAAGGCATACACATAGGCCATGCAAAAAACAAGCTCTCGCAACATCCTCATAGCCGTTTGTGCAGCACAATTTTTTCTCCCATTCATGATGGCTGGCGTAAACTCCGTACTGCCGCCCATAGGCGTGGATACTCAAGCCAGTGCTAAAGAGCTTAGCCTAATCACCACCTTTTATGCTCTTGGTTTAGCCACATTTCAGCTTACTACCGGCCGCATGGGCGATATATGGGGTAGGCGGCGCATCTTCCTTTGCGGTATGGGTATATTTATATTACAAGCTTTATTATCGGAAGCTTAAATAATATCATATTGATGCAAACCTTACGTTTTGTACAAGGTGCCGGAGCAGCCATGTTTGCTGCCAGTGGCCTTGCCATTCTTACTGTGGCTGCGCCCGAAGGTAAGCGGCGGCAATATATTGGCTATTCTGCGGCGGTAGTTTATGCAGGTATTGCATGTGGCCCTCCCTTAGCCGGAGTTATTGCGGGGTCAATAGGCTGGCGGTGGCTTTTTTGGGGCAATGGTATTCTTGCAATTTTAGCCATGTCCATCATGCTTTTTACCGTGCGTGATGAATGGTACCAAGGCAAGGGTGAACCCTTTGATTGGGCAGGCGGTTTCATCTATGCGGCGGGCATGGCTACGCTTACCATTGGTAGCACTCTTATGCAAAACTTACCATTCAAAGGCGGTTTGCTTCTACTGTCTGGTTTGGGTTTGCTGATGATTTATATAAAGTATGAGTTACGCACAAAGCACCCCTTACTTGATATAAATTTACTTCGTAATAATAGAGTATTTGCCCTATCGTCATTAGCGGCTTTTATTAATTATAGCGCGTCATTTGGGATGTTGCTATTTTTTAGTTTATATTTGCAAGTTGTACGTGGCATGAGCGTTACCAATGCCGGCCTTTTTTTGTCTTTGCAATTTGTGATACAAACACTTACCACCCCTTGGGCTAGTAATTTAGCGGATAAATATGGCGCCGCACACATTAGTGCCATAGGCATTGCTTTTTGTGGGCTTGGCCTCTGCGCTTGCGCCTTCTTGGGCCGTGATAGCCACTTAGGGTTTTTTGTTTTAGCTCAAGTCATTTTGGGCTTAGGCATGAGCTTTTTTGCAGCTCCCAACACTTCTGTTATTATGGAGAGTGTGGATAAATCCCACGTAGGTCAGGCTGCAAGCTTGGTTGGAACCATGCGTACTTGCGGGGCATTAGTTAATACCTCCATTATCAGCGTAACTCTTGGTTATTTTCTCGGTAGCGAACCCGTAACAGTAAATAATATTGACGAATTTCTCATGAGTATGCGAGTAGATTTAGTGCTATTTGGCATCTTTAACCTTGCCGCCATTGGCTGCGCACTGGGGCGACAAAAAAGCTTATCCAAAATTAACAATTAAATTAAAATATTAGAACATACACAAATAACTTTACACAATCCAGCACTGCGCTAGACGTTAAGCGGATAATTTTTCTGCCAATTGTTCAAATACGTCTCCAAGGTCATGAGCTTTATAGCTAGCCACACTATCTATATAGGTCTCAGCGGCATTAATAATTGCAATTTTAGCACCACTGGCCTGAGCTATGCGCGGAATATCTGCGGCTGGAAATACAGTTAAACTTGTACCAAGCACAATCAAAAGGTCTGTCTTTTTGGCATGTTGCTCAGACATAGATAGAGCATCAAATGGTAGAGACTCCCCAAAAAATACAATATTGGGCTTAAGTACGCCATTGCATGCATCACAATGGGGTACTTCTGCCTTTTCAAACTTAGCTAAAACGCTATCAAAGTCATATTCCTTACGGCAGGAGAGGCAAGTGTGGATGAGAGGTGAGCCATGCAGCTCGAAAACCTCATGCGAACCAGCTTTTTGATGTAAAATATCAACATTTTGGGTAATTATCGCTTTAACATAGCCCCTATCTTCAAGCTTGGCCAAAACTTCGTGCACGATGTTGGGTATGGCCGCTTTTTCGTACAAAAAATCACGAGAATGTTTATAATAGTAGCTTGGATCAGCGCGAAAAGCATGTACGTCAAATAATCTATTGGCGTCAATATCTTTACGATGATAAAGCCCCCCCACACCTCGAAAATCCGGAATACCAGAAAGGGTTGAAATACCAGCACCAGTAAGCACCACACAATGCTTTGCCTTGGTTATAAGCTCCCAAAGTTTAGTAATATCTTGCTTTGCCATATTGTCCTCCTGCAATTCAATACCATTTATTTTTTTAACCCAAAAAGTCGTATTTTTAAATTGAAAACTTTGTACAATTATTTTTAAATATAACTCCACACTTAAAGTTTATAAAATATACTTAACTATCCAATTTAAGTATAAAGGCTTTTTAGACTACATAAACGTGGGCTTTGAATTTGACATCCTGTGGGTAGATGGTTATTTACTTAATTACACTTACATACGACATTTTAATGTACAATATGTTGAAATAAAAGGAAAAATATGCCTACATCCATTCTACAAACATTTAAGAATGATTACAATCAATCTTGCCATCCTGTGGTTATGCAAGCACTTGCCTGTATTGGCTTAGATCGTCATGCTGGCTATGGGCTTGATGAAATTTCCGTGAGAACAGCGGATTTAGTGCGCAAACAATGCAAATGCCCCCAAGCTCAGGTGCATTTTATTGCTGGCGGCACTTTGACTAATTTATTGACCATATCTACATTTTTACGACCACATCAAGCGGTCATTGCAGTGGAAAGTGGGCATATAGCTGTACATGAAACCGGTGCCATTGAAGCCACGGGGCATAAAATACTCACAGCCCAAAGTGACGATGGCAAGCTAAAGCCAGAGCATATTGAAGCCATTTGCGAGACGCATAACAATGAACACATGGTGCAGGCAAAACTTGTGTATATTTCGCAATCCACCGAGCTTGGTACTGTGTATAGCAAGACTGAGCTTGCAGCCATAGCCAATACATGTAAGATATTAGGATTATATTTATTTCTTGATGGCGCGCGACTTGGTGCAGCCATGGCTTCCAATGATGATGCCCCAAGCTTGGAACATGTGGCTAAGCTTTGCGACGCATTTTATATTGGAGGGACTAAAAATGGTGCTCTCTTTGGTGAGGCTCTAGTCTTGGTGCATGAAGATATACAGAAAGATTTTCGCTATTTATGCAAACAGCGTGGGGCATTACTGGCTAAAGGTTGGCTTATTAGCGCGCAATTTGAGGCACTTTTGCAAAATAATTTATATTATGAGCTAGCCCAAAATGCCAATAGGGTTGCTCGTTATCTTGATGCTGAACTTAGAAAATTGGGTATAGATTTCTTTGTTCCTACGTGTACAAATCAAATTTTTCCTATTATATCTGCAAATACTGCAAATATTTTAGCAAAAAGTTATGCCTTTGAAACATGGCAAGTGCAAGGCCAAGAACATGTTATCCGCTTTGTGACTTCTTTTAGTACAACCATGGATGATGCCGATAAACTACTCCAAACGTTAAAAGAGATATTATAGCCGACGCTTGAAATATAAAAATATATTTTTTTAAAAAATATCTCAGCTTGATGACAAACCCCACCTCGTGGGTTTTGCGCCGCTATTGTCAGCAGAGCTGCCAAGCGGGAAGGCACGAAAATCAGTCACTTAACGGCGAAGCAAAGCTCCGCCTATTCCTGATTTATCGGTCGTGCTGACTTTGTCAGCACTCTCAGATATTTTTTTAAAAAATATCTACAAATGAACAAAAAACATTGACACCATTAATCCCAAGTAGTATACTTTTTTTGTACGGAAAATTGCAAGCTTTTTTCAAGCTACTTCTCGTACTAGGCCCATAACGGCATTGCAATGCTGAACTGGTTGCAATGTTTAAGCTAGCATACTTGCGTAGCTTGGGCTAAAAATATGCATCTAAAGATGCACCCGGGTGCTGGACTAGTACCCCACAATTTATATCAGGGGCTTTTGCCCTGGGGGTTAGCTCCCCTGCCCTAAATTGACATGTTGTTCAGTGGTACGTTGCTTGGATTGTCGAACGTGTCGGGCCTATCTTACCAATATTCCCGAATTTTTGCGGCTTTTTTGCCGTTCTCTTGTGGTGCGCTTTTATGCGTTTAAGCTATTTTTGCATTGCAAGACAACCAGATAGCAAGGTTATGTTTTTGCATATTGGGTATCTTTTTTGCAAAACTTAAATGTTTTTCAGGGAAAATTTAAATAAAAACCGTATGTTTATGATATATAAAACATACACAGTGTTATAAAGAGTTTTTTAGGAGAGAATATAATCATCAAAGCAAAGCATATTGAACACTAATTCTTCAACAAGTAATCAGTATGTTTGATGTTTATTTCACCGTTAACGAGTCAAAATTACGTCAAGTAAAGTTAAAGACTCAAGGAGAACCACCATGGCACAGGAGAATAACGTGGCAGCAATAATTAGCAAGGCTACAGGCCCAGTTATCGTTGAGCGTAATGGACAAGACATTAGCTTAAAGCAAGGTGATAGCGTTTATGCTACCGACACCATCAAGACACAAGACTCTGCTGTGGAGATTTCTTTTGCCGATGGTGCTAAAGCTGCGCTTAGCCCTAATACAGTCATGACTGTGCAGGAATTTTCCTATGATACCAACACGCCATCCTTTGTGTTAAACCTAGCGCAAGGTGCCATGCGTACCATTAGTGGAGAGGTAGTTGAGCAAAACCCAGATGCCTTCAAGGTCAGTACACCAAAGGCCACGGTGGGTATTCGTGGTACAACCTTTGTAAATAAAATCAATGACGATGGCAGTGAAGTTTGCTTTTTGATTGCCTTAGACCAAGGGCACAACCTCACAATTACTACCCACGATGGCAAAATATTATCTTTAACCTTGCCAAATCAGGGTGCATTAATTGGTGCTGATGGTGATAGTGCGCTTACTCCATACAATTTTACTCCTGAAGAAATTTCAAATTTACTTGACCAGATTTTAGGTTCCATTGATGAGCTTTTGGGTGTTGAAGACCAAGAACACATTGAGCCTGCTGCCGGTGAAGAAGGCGATGACCAAGGTTTAGACAGTGGTAGTAATTCAAGCCAAGTTAATATTGAATTAGATCAAAGCTTGCTTGGTTTTCTTGATTCTGACACCTTGTCTGGCCTTTTGGATGGCCTTAACTCTAACGGGATTGATACTTCCATTGACACAGGCGCAGGTGGTGCCAGCGGCCCCGGTACGGATGATGACCTACTTATAGACTCCAATGATGACAGTGGCGGCGGTACAGGTGGTACTGGTGGTACACCTAGTGTAACCGTTTATCAAATCGATGGGGACACTTCTTTTTCTGGTGATGTAGATATCATCAACGGCGGCACCCATGTGCTTGGCTCACAACGCATTGAAATTTTAAATGATATAGGTGACGGCGTTGTTATTTCTGGTGATGTCAACACCATAATAGACGGGCATGTCACTGCTGGTAATGATACCATAGTTGGCAATCAAATGAGTGATGGTACTGTTGTTGGTGACGCATTTGACATGCAAAACGGTACTTTATTTGCCGGTAATGATAACATCTCCTTTAGTCAAAAAACCGGTGGTGACAGCATTTATGGTGACGTAAAAACCGTTGCTGCCACGGTTACTGAGGCCCATTTTGGTGATGATGCTATTAATATTAGTGGCGATTTTACTGATTCTATCATCTCCGGTGATGTGAATACAATTGGGGCTGGGGTCACGTCCACTTGGGGTGATGACACCATAACCATTGGTGGTGACGTTGGTCAAAATGCCAAAATCTATGGGGATGATGTAAGTGGTGCCACCGATACCCAAGGTGGGGATGATGTCATCACTGTAAAAGGCACTTTTGACGGCGAAATCTACGCCGGCGGCGGTGCTGATACCATCAACATAGATACAGTGGGCACTGGTGCAAATATTGACCTTGGTGCTGATGATGGTGCTGCCGATGTTTTGCGCTTTGATAATGCCACGGGTAATGTTACCATTGATAATTTTGACACTGATGATGACAAATTAATCATAAATGGTGTTGAACAAACCATCACGGGCTCTGGCAATTATGGTGGCGTAACCATTACCTTTGATAATATTGACGGCAACGTAGCCCCAGTCATTACCAATGCTCCTGATTTAAGCATTGCTGAAGGTGCTGCGTCTTCTAGTAATCAAGTTAATGCCAACGATGGTAACCCTCTAGATACTCTTACTTACTCTTCCGCAGCTAAGACTGCCAATGCCAGTGATTATGGTACATTTAATATAGATGGTGCTGGCCAATACACCTTTACTCTTAATAATGTCGCAAACGGTGCCGTGGATAAACTTGGTGCTGGTGACAGAGTAGATTTGATATACACTATTACTGTTGATGATGGTACAACTTCTACTAGTCAAGATGTAACCGTGAGCATTACTGGCACCAACGATGCCCCAACAGTTACTAGTTTCCAAAATATTACAGGTATTGCCGAGCAAGGCGTTAAAGATAATCCAATCATAGTAGGCAATAGCCCCAACGATTTCTTTGGTGGCGTAAGCCGAGGAAGCGGCACCATTCAAGGCGATGACGTTGATGGTGATACCCTTTCTTATTATATTGTTGGTGCTGGTAATTCTAATGTCATAACCTTGAATGGCATGTATGGCACCTTAAGCATTAATACTGCAACAGGTGAATATACTTATACTCTTGATAATACCCTTGCCCAAAGTCTTTCTGAAGGCCAGCTAGTAACAGAGAATTTTACCCTACGTGCTACTGACGGTACAGCTTCTGTTGACCAGCCAATTTCAGTTGAAATTACCGGTACTAATGACCAGCCAGCGTTAACTGTACAAAACTTGAGCATAGGTGAAGATGGTACATCTGTTAGTGATACTGCCAGTGCTACTGACCCAGATGCCGGCGTAGCCTTGAATTTTAGCCTTACCAATCCCTCTAGTGCAATAACAACCACTCAAAATGGTCAATATGGTAGTTTTTCTATAGATGCTGCCGGTAATTATACCTATACGCTCTTTACTCAAGCTCAAAATGCAAGTGCATATAATACTGTTCAATCTCTTGAGATAAATCAAACACTTACCGAAACTTTTGATATTTATGTACAGGATGGCGAAGGTGCTTACACCACACAAGAAGTTACCGTAACTATTAATGGTGCCAGTGAGGGTGCTTTATCTACTACAATTGCGGTAAATTCTGACGATGCTAATGTTGCAGCAAATACTGATGCTGACAACACTAACGATGTTGTTGTTACCATAAATCTTGATCCAGCAGATATAGCTGCAGGCATGAGCTTTGATACAAACGCTAACTTACCAAATTCTCAATATGGAACATTTAGCTTTGATGGTGGTAACCTTGTGTTTACACAAACCAAGGCTTTTGACCACAGTGCTGGTAATTCCTTTACTGTAGACGTTGCCATTAAGGATGCCGTTGGTGCTACAGGTACAGCCACTGTAACCATAACCATCACTGATTCTGTACCTACAATTTCCGCAACGGTAGCAAGTAATAGTGTTGTCGAAGGTAATTCCACCACAGGCACAATTACGGCTGATTTTGGTGCTGATGTTCCTGTTGATGCAACAGTAAAAGTTGGCACAATGGCTGGTGGTGTATTCACTGCCGCAACAACAGAACATGCAACCCTTGGCTGGGATGTGGGCAATGGTTATGTAAAGCTTAGTGCAGATGGTCAAAGCTATACTTTCACCGCTAAGCCTGACAAAGCAGGTGAGAATGAGACCTTCACCTTCCAAATTACTGACTCTGATGATGACACAATTACAACAGACGTAACTGTAAGCATGACGGACGCAGTAACAACAGCCACGATTACCGTTAATAGTGTAACTGCAGACAATACCATTAATGCAGCTGAATCCGCAGTAGGTGTAGAAGTAGCAGTAACCGGCACAGTTGGCGGCGATGCCGCAGTTGGCGATACAGTAACCTTAACTGTAAATGGTAATAATTATACAGGGTTAGTGCAAGCGGATGGTAGCTACTCTATAAATGTTCTTGGTTCTGACTTAGCAGTTGATGCTACTTTTGACGCTAAGGTCGAAGGCACAGACGCAAAAGGTAATAGCTTTACCGCCAATACAACCCATACTGTAACAGTTGATACCACAGCATCTGCAACAATTACCGTTAATAATGTAACTGCCGACAATACCATTAATGCCTCTGAATCTATTGCTAATGTAACAGTAACTGGTACCGTTGGTGGCGATGCCACAGTTGGCGATACCGTGACCTTAACTGTAAATGGCAATGAGTATACAGGCCAAGTGCAGGCTGGGCTTACTTATTCTATAAATGTTCTTGGCTCTGATTTAGTAGCCGATAATACTATTGATGCTAAGATCGAAGGCACAGACGCTGCAGGTAATCCATTTACTGGTAATGCAACTCATACTGTGTTAGTTGATACGAATACTACTGCAACCATCACCCTTGATACAATAGCAGGTGACGGCGTATTGAATTCTGTCGAAGCAGCAGGAGATGTGGCAATAACAGGTAGAGTAGACGGCGACGTGAAGGCCGGCGACACCGTAACCTTGACCGTTGGTGCTCAAGATTTCACTGGCACACTAGCTGCTGATTTAACCTTTAGCATTGACGTGCCCGGTAACGTACTTGCGGCCAATAACTCAATAACAACTTTTGTAACTGCTTCAGATGCCGCCGGCAACAGCAAGCCTATTACTCATACCGAAGGCTACACGGTTGATACAGCACCTACCATCATCACCGCTGGCACTGTAAGCCTAGACGAAGGTGAATTGACAGAAGGTACGCATGTGACGAAGGATGCAGTCTTTGAACAAAGCTTCACCATCATAGAAGATAATCTTGCCTCTGTAACTATAGCTGGTCAGAACATTGTTTTGGATGCTGCTGGTTCTGGTTCTTACAACGGTGCTGCCATCACACCTGCTGGTGCTCCATACAGCATTAGCAATGTTGTTATTACTAATAATGGCGACGGCACTTATACAGTAAATTGCAATGTTACCTTAAATGATAATATTACAACACATGATGTTCAAGGCGCAGATGACGTGAAGCCTACAGTTGGCTTTGACATCTCTACTGCAGACAAAGTTGGCAATCTCTCGTCAACAACGGTTGATGTAAACATTATTGACGATGGTGTAGCATTCAGTGCAGAAGCTCCTATTACCCTAACCGAAGGAACAAGCACAGCCGCTGGTTTAACCTTTGCTGATAACTTCACTGGTGCTGACAAAGAGGGTGGAACATATGATGTGACAACTGTTTCTACCGTAGGTACCAGCACTGATTACATTGCAAAGATATCAACCTTCGACTATGACTGGGGCATTGTAACTCTTAATTACGAGACTGGTGTATATAGTGTGGATATTAAGCCAGACTATACTGGAAGCGGGACCGAAACGTTCAACGTTGAGTTTACAGATTCTGACGGTGACAAAGCTAACATCGATGTGACTGTAAATATTACTCAAGCTACAAACGTAGCTCCAGTTATCACCGCAGTTAATGCCCTCATCGTGCAAGAAGCTGGTGTTGGCGATGGCGATGATACTCAAGAGTCAGCAACTCCCAACGCGCCCTTTGCTGGCATCTCAGGTGTACCTGGTGGTATAACTGCGCATGACCCTGATAACAGTGGAAGCATTACTTTCAGCGTCGAAAATGGTGCAGCCCATGCTGATGCCGCTTATGCTGCCTATGATTTCAAGGTGACCGGCCTCTATGGCGACTTATACCTTGATGCTGATTCTGGTCAATATATTTATGTTGTTGACGAAACCAGAGCCAATACACTTACTGAAGGCGATGCACCAACAGAAAGATTCACCGTAACTGCCAATGATGGCGAAGCTGATAGCGACCCCATGGATATCGTTGTCACCGTTAAGGGCACCAATGATGCCCCAGTGCTGACCCTAGATGCAACTAACGGACATGGGGCAACCGTGGGTGGCGGACCAGGCGACTTAACTATTGATGAAGATGGAATTAACGGAGCTGGAGGAGCTGGTGGCCCAGTGTATGGTCAGATAGTTGTTAATGACCCCGATACTGGTGATAGCATGACCTTCTTTGTAAGTGAAACGGGGAAAAACTTTGGCGAAACCCTTGGTGATGCTGACGACTTTACCAATGGCTTAACCCTTGATACTACTCTACTTGAATTAAATTATGGTTCAGTGCAAGTTGGTGCTAATGGTGATTTAATCGGTGGATATAATTACTACGTTGACGACACCAAGACCCAGCATCTTAGTGAAGGTGATAGCGTAACTGATACCTTTACTGTCTACGCACAAGATAAAAATGGCGCGTGGACGAGTAAGGACGTTACCGTTACCATTACTGGCACTAATGATGCACCACAGCTTACCCTAACCCCTGATGTTGGCACGGATAATGAAGTCACCGGCGGTGGTGATGATGATGCCAATAAAGACACAGCCACTGGCATCGTTGACGTAATTGATGTTGACGCCGATGGAACCACGCAAATTCTAAGCATTACCTATGGGGGCACTACCAATACAGCTGCAAACGCTGGTGGCGATGTTACGCTTGTGGGCACCTATGGTACGCTAGTTATAAATGGCGCAACCGGTGCTTATACCTATACCCTTGGCCTAACTGATACCCAAAGAAATGCCATTGATACCCTTCGTGATAATGCTGGTCAAACCACCGAAACCTTTACCATCACCACTACCGATGCTCATGGCGCAGCTAATGGTAAAGACTTAGTCATTACCGTAAACGCTGGTGAAGAAGGTGGTGGTGATGTAAGTGCCTTACAAATGCCCAGCACGGCTTACAATATTGCTGACGAACTCTCCTATGGTAATGTGCAAAATTCCGGTATATTGGTTGGTGATTCTAACCCAGCAACAGTAGCTGGCACTGGCAATGTGGCTGGTGCTGATACCATTACCCTTAGTGGTAATGTGCAAGGTTCTGGTATCATTGTTGGTGATATACATGAAGATACCAGCGGAAATACCCCCATTGCTGGCGGTAATGATAGCATTAGCGTCACTGGTAGCTTGCAAGATACTGGTATAATCTTTGGTGACTCCAGTGCTACGGGTTATGAAAATGTCACCGCTGGAAATGACACCATTACCATTACTGGCAATATGCAGGGTAGTGGTGCTGGTAGCTTTATCTACGGGGATAATGCACCTGGTGGTGCTCAACTTTATGAAAGCACCAGCGTTGGCGGTAATGATAGCATTACAGTAAGTAGTAATATGCAAGATAATGCCACCATCCATGGCGGCGCTGGTAATGATACCATTAGCATCGGCGATACCATGAGTGGTTCTGCCACCATCTATGGTGGTAGGGGTGATGATGTCTTTAATATTAACAACCTTGGCAATCAGGCTACAATAAATGGCGGTCATGGTGATGATGTCTTTAACCTCACCAATGTAACTGCTGGTACAGGTGTTGACGCAGCCAATATTGACCTAGGGTTTGGCGATAACATTATAAATATAGTAAATAGTCTTACCCAAGGCGAAATAAACATAAACCGTGCCGGAGCGGATGACAGCACAGCCACTGATACCCTCTACTTACAAAATGGTGCCACTGGCGGAAGTATAAACTTTGAGGGTGTGAGCAATGTCACCATACAAGGTGGCTCTGCGGCTAACCCCGGTGCTGCAAATGTGGAAGGTGTTAACCTTAATACCTCTTCTGGCAATGATTATTTTAACCTTGGCACTGTGAAAAATACCTCCATCGAAGCTGGAGGTGGCAATGACACAGTGAGCATTGGCACCTTGCAAGAAGGTAATGACATCTATACCCGTGATGGTGATGATTCAGTAGTTATTAGCGATGTTACCCAAACTGCCACCATTGATCTTGGTACTGGCGAAAATTCCCTTACTATAAGCAATGCAGTTGATTTAGGAAGTAATAGTTTAACAATAATTTCTGAAAATAGTGGATATACTGGAGATAAAATTGTCTTTGAAAATGGCATAAGCAGCGGTACCATTAACTTGAATGGGAACATTGATGCTAATGCTGGGGACAATTTTATGGAAGGCGGGTATATAGGGTTTGACATGAGCGGTGGTACCATTATCTTAAGTCAAGGAGCCGGCGTTACCATAGGTACCATGAGTGGTAATGCTAAAATCCAATCTACCGAAGCTCTGGCGTATAATTTAGAAATAGAAAGTATGCAAGATAATGCCATTATTGAAGGTTCAGGCTCTAACGATAGAATAACTATTACCTCTGTAACTGGCGGTACCATTAATGCTGGTGTTGGTGATGACACCATTATAATAGAAGAGCAAGGCCAACAAAGTATTCCTAGTATCTTTGCTGGCGGCACCATTAATGGTGGTGACGGTGCTGATAGTATAGTCATCGAAGCCATGAGTGGTGGAACCATTGACGGTGGAGGAGATGCTGGACAAGATACCGTAACCATTACTGAACTCAGTGGCACAAATAACATATTTAGCAACCTAGCTGAGCTTAATATAACAACCTTACAAGACGGTGCAAGCTATACCATTACCAATGTGGGCAAGATAACCATAGCAGGTAAGGAAATAACCGGAAATACCGACGGTACGGGTTCAGCTGATAATGACCTAATCAATTTAGATAATCTCGATGAAGATATTAATACCCTAGCAGGAGATGATATAGTTATAGTAAGAGGTACTCTAAATGGTGATATTGTAGCTGGTGAAGGCAATGATAGCATTAGCGTAAATGCGCATGACATAGGCATTATTGATGGCGGTATTGGTACTGATACCTTTACTTTAACAGGAACCATTGACTGGTGGGATTCTTTTGAGATTAGTAATATCCAAAATGTAGAAGTAATAAATATTGCAAACCTTGGTCAAAATGGTGTTGTTAATGGGGTTGGTAGTGATGAGTTTACCATCATTAACATGGAAGACGGTAGCGTGTATGGTCAGGATCAGTATAATAATGGTGCAAATCCTAGAGCCGGTATAGTTAACGTTACTAATCTTTCTGGCACTGACAATCATTTTGAAGATATAATCACATTAAACCTTAACAATGTTGACACCTATACAACCTTTACCATTGAGAATGTAGGCTCCGTAAAGCTCCAAGGTATAGAATATGCGGTTCAATATGCAGACAGTCTTGTCGATACAAGTCTTACTGGTACCACTGGTGCCGACTACCTTATGGTTAAGGGTGATATAACAAATAATGCAAGTAGCATTTGGGGCGATGATGGCGCAGATATGATTACCCTAGCTGGCACCATGCAAGTGGGTCTAGTCGCTGGTGGAGTTGGAGCTGACACTATTAATATTCACACCTTGCAAGATGGATCTGTGTATGCTGGCGAGTTTATGAGTAATGCAGATACCTCTAGTAATAAGATAGTCATAGAAAATATGAATGGTGGCTCTGTATACGGTGGAGCTGATAGCGATACCTTTGACATTGGTACCCTAAATGCGGGCACGCTTGACGGCTTTACTGGCGATGACACCATTAACATTAATAAAATGCTTGGTGGCACAGTTACGAGCAATGGCTACACTGAAATTAGCATAGAAAATGGAGCGGAAATAACTGGTACTATTATTAACGCTGGCGATGCTAATAATTACATCTACCTTGCTGACGGCATGCAATCTGGCACGCTTATACTTCAAGCCAATGGTAACCAAGGCTTTAGTGTGAACTTTACGGACTCTAATTTCAATAATAATACGAGCATGAGCGGCGGCACCATTAATGGCAGTGCAAAGGATGACTCATTTTCAATTTCTAATGTCAGCGGTGCAAGCACCATCAATGCTGGCGATGGTAATGATAATATTAGCATATACACCATGCAGGCTGGTGCTATTAATGGTGATGCTGGCAATGATGGTATTGATATAGATATATACACTGGTGGTATTATTGATGGCGGCGCAGGTGATGATACTCTAAACATCCGTATGGTTGATCAAACCCTAAACCTTGACGATATAAGAAATGTAGAAAACATTACCATTGGGGAAAACTCCTACTACCCTGTGGGTGTTGAAGGTGGCACCATTAATGGCACAGCTGATGCGGACAACATTACCATAGAATATATGAATAATGGCACCTTTGACGGAAAAGGTGGGGGTGATACCGTAAACGTGGATACCCTTAGTGGAACCAATACATTTAAAAATATTGAAAAGCTTGTTATTGATAAGGTTGAAAATGGTTCTTATACTGTCGAAAATGTAGGAGAAGTTTGGGTTGGAGGCACACTAATTACTGGTGCTGTCCTCGCTGAAGAAAACTTCTCCGATGGTAGCACCCTTAATGGTACAGATGCTGGTGACTTCATCTCTATTTCTAAACAAATGACCGATGGAACCATTGCAGCCGGTGGTGGTGATGATAACATTGCTGTAAACACCATGAGCGGTGGCACTATTAATGCCGGCGCTGGTGGTGATAACATTAGCCTAACCACTATTGTTGCGCATGCTGGTATTGCTGGCACCATTGATGGTGGTGAGGGTGATGACACCCTTGTCCTTACTAAGACTATAGGTGAAAATGGCACTGGACTTCCAGAAGATAATGACCTTGTGGACCTTACTCAATTAAACATAAATAATGTAGAGTCTGTCGTTATTAATACTATTAGATACGGCACACTCAAAAACTCAGCTCAAGTGCAAAAACTAATTATCAACGACTTTAACGGTTTTAATAGTTCAAGTGGTACGTTTAAGGGAATACTAGAAGGCCATACTGGTGATGATGATATTGAAATACGTAATATAGGCGGTGATGCTAACATCACCCTAGGTACTGGCAATGATAAGCTTAGCATAGATAGCATTAGTGCTTACGGCCCTGACGTAATAATTGACGGTGGAGAAGGATCAGATACAGTAATCATAAATGATACGTTAGAAAGCCCCGATGGCAGTGAGTTTATATTCTCAAATATTGAAGACCTTAGACTTAGCAAAATTGACACCGACGCTGAATATACAATGACCAATATAGGCAAGCTCACCATTGGCAATGCAGAAATTACTGGCTTGCAGCATTATAATGACGGAAGGTATACTTCTAACATAACTGTATCCGGCACTTCAGATGCCAATGACCTTATCCATTTTGTCGATAATTTTGCTAGCTTAAGTAGCGGCAATCTTGACACTCAAGGTGGAGATGATGTTATTCTCATAGCCGCTGATGTGGGTGGAAGCATAAGCACCATTAATGCTGGTGCTGGCAATGATAGTATTCATATTAGTACACTTGAAAATGATGCCTTGATCAGCGGTGGCAGTGGTAGTGACACAATTCATATAGATCACATTAATGATAGAGGACGTGTTGATGGCGGCAGCGGTAATGATGAAATCTACATAAACAATATTACTGCTGCGGGCAGTATTACTGGCGGTACTGGTAATGATGCCATTACAGTCAATAGATTTAGTGAAGGAACCATTACAGGTGGTGAAGGTAATGATACCTTCACTACGGGGCTTAGTGGCACCATTAACAACTCCACATACCGTCCTACCATTGACCTAACCGAAACAACACAAACAGAGGATATTGTACAATTATATTATCATCCTAGGGATGATGCTGACCAGTATGTAACAGTTAAAAACTTTAATGTGGGTACGGACAAACTCTATGTGGACAAAGACCCCATTACGGATGCCAATAACTTTGGTAGCTACAGCACCGGAGAGGCAATAGATATCAGCGCTGCGGATATTGCTGCTGGTGAAAAAATCATCGGCCTTGCTGATGGACACACTATTACAGTTTACTTTACTTAGTCGACGCTGAAAAACAGACAAAACTATTAAAATAGCAATATTTTTCAATCA
>CAYJIU010000047.1:0-16017 GCA_964370305.1 uncultured Desulfovibrionaceae bacterium | reverse complement strand
CTTCTGCCACATCTGGTGCTTGTTCTTCTGCTATATCTGGTGTTTGTTCTTCTGCTATATCTGGTGTTTGTTCTTCTGCTACATCCAGTGGTGCAAGAAATTTAATAGCAGAGCGCAAGTCCGCAATGCGTACTTCATTCAAGGCAAGGTCTTTTGCCAATTGCTCGTCAGTTGCATCGCGCAATTTATCAAGACTTTGATAACCAGCCGCTACCAAGGACTCAATGGAAACTTCTGCCACCGATGCCAATTGTTCAATACCACGACCAATGGCATTGGCTTCATTGTAGCGGGTTTCTGTAAATATATCGACCTTCCAACCAAGGAGTTTAGCGGCTAACTTTACGTTTTGGCCTTTGCGCCCAATGGCATTGGTTAGTTGGTCATCAGGGACGATTACTTCAAGCAAATTAGCTTCATCATCCACCACAATACGTGAGGCCAAGGCCGGTGCAAGGGCATTGCGAGCATAGGTTGCAATGTCTGCACTCCAGACCACAATGTCAATGCGCTCACCACGCAATTCTTGAACAATATTTTGAATCCGTGAACCACGCACCCCAACGCATGCACCAACGGGGTCCACATCACGCTCACGTGAAAGCACAGCCACCTTAGCGCGTGAGCCAGGGTCACGAGCAACACCCATAAGCTGCACAGTGGCATCATCTACCTCTGGAACTTCACGGCGGAATAGTGCGGCCATATAATCCCTATGTGCTCTTGAAATAATAACTTGCGGGCCGCGGCCTTCGCGGCGCACATCAATAATAATAGCCTGTACACGATCACCGCGTTTATAATGCTCACGGGGGATTTGTTCATCCTTAGGCAAAAGAGCCTCAGTGCGTCCAAGGTTAATAATCCAACCGCCCTTATCACGACGCTGCACAATACCAGAAACAATCTCACTAATGCGGTCTTTATATTCTTCATAAATAATGCCTTGCTCAGCATCACGCATACGTTGGATGATTACTTGCTTGGCAGATTGTGCGGCAATGCGTCCAAGGTCTTCCATCTTTACTCTAAAGCCCATTTCATCATCAATATTTACTGAGGGATCATGAGTGCGTGCTTCTGCAAGCTCTATTTGCGTATCAGGATTAGCAACATCGCCATCTTCCATAACTATCTTGAATTGATAAACTTCTATATCTCCAGTATCGTCATTGTACGTGACTTCAATGTCCATATCTTCATCAAAGCGACGCAAAACCGATGTACGCACTGCCTCTTCAAGAGTGTCAATGAGCATATTGCGGTCAAGACCTCTGTCTTTGCTGATTTGATCTATAGCTTTTTTAAGTTCAAGATTCATGATGCCTCCAAATTATTCCTTATATAATCAAAATACTACATTTTTAGAGTAATGACCAAGTCACCCACCAAAAATACTATATGTTTTTACGTTTTTTACCCGGCTTTTCAGGTGTGATAAAGACATGCATCCGTGAAGCCTTGCGGATACTTTCCCATTTAAATTCAAGCACATGCTGCTCACCCCCATGCTCAATATTCAGGGTAATAGCATCATCTAAGCTTTTTATAAGTGTGCCACAAAATTTTTTGCGCCCCTTGGCAAAGGGGGGTAAATCTTCGGTATTCTGCAAAAAATCTGTCAGTACAATTTCAATATTATCACCTATATATGGCGACATTTGTGCAACATTAAAAAATGGCCTTGATAGTCCTGGGCTCGAAACCTCAAGCACATAGGCTGAAGAAAACACATCCTCCACCTCAAGAGCAAGCCCCACTAAACGAGAGATTTTTGCGCATTGCTCAACAGTTGCTGAATATACGGCCATATCTTGCGGGTCATTTTCTTCTTGCATGTTGTGGTTTTTTTCCACATCAACGTAAATGCGCACAACAGGCCTTCCAGATTGCACGACATCAATACCCCAAAGGCTAAGCCCAAGGGAGTGTACTATTGGCTCTGTAATACCGTGTAATATTTCAAAAAATTTTTCTCTAGCCATAAATCCAAGCCAAAAAAAAGGGGGCCTCTTACAAGGCCACCCCGTTATGAACAATTGTTCGCTACAGGATGAACGAAAGCGTAACATGCTATAAAATAAGATAAAACAACGCTTTCGCCTCAAAGCAAGGGAACACTATATATAAAACATAGAAGTGTCAAGCTTTTTATGCCTACTGCTAAAGCAAGAGTCACATGATTCCGCTTATATGAATGATTCCTATTAAGAAAACTTTTCAAAGATATTAACACTTGTACTGCGTGTTTCGTGCCTTTGACCCCTTGCGAAGCAACAAGGGGGCCGATGCGCCAGCATCGGGGGGTTAACTTCCGCTATTCGTTTTTTGCAAAATGAAAGCATGTATAAAAAGATAGAACATGCAAAAAACGATGTGACTTTTTTTGGCAATGTTGTGTATATTTTTGATTTTTTCCTGTGGCAAGGAAAAATTAACTTTTGGAAGGCAGAACGTATATTGATACGTGCGTTTCAAAAGTTGATTTTGACGACACCACAGGGAAAAAGGAAAATATCGCAACAGTGTCAAAAAGCCAAAGCACTAAACACACAATAATATTAGCATAAACCACTACATATAAAAAACAAAATACCCCTAATAGTAATCATTCATACAAGCGGAATCACCTAAAAGCAAGAGTCCTGCATAATTACTTTTTCAGTATAATTTTGTGAAAATTGTAAAAAAGTTTTCAAAACAAAAAAATTTACAGTGCAGGACTAAAAGGCACAAAAATCCCCTGCCAGCATACACTAAGACAGGGGTTTTTTATTGCTAAGATTTCGTTAAAGCGACTTACTTACACCACACCATGCTCACCTGGTTTTTCAAATTTTTCCTCTTCATCTTCACGGGTATAATCATCTGTATCACCAAGAGCCATGAGCAAGGCAGAAGACACATAAACAGAAGAAAACGTTCCCACCATAACCCCAATAATCATGGTTAAGGCAAAGTCATGTATGACCCCGCCCCCAAGTACAAAAAGGGCTACTGTGGCTGCCAAGGTGGTGCCACTAGTAAGAATAGTTCGACTAAGGGTTTGGTTAACGCTGGTGTTAATAATATCAGGTAGGGCTTTAGTACGCATTTTCTTTAAGTTTTCACGTACTCTATCATATACAATAATGGTATCATTTAAAGAGTAGCCCACCAAGGTAAGTAAAGCCGCCACCACATTTAAATCAATTTCACGTCCCATAATGGCTAGTAAGCCAAGGGTTATGGCCACATCGTGGAGTAAACCAACCACAGCTCCCAAAGCAAAATTCAAACGCAATTTCCAGCAAGTTGCAATGGTTAAACCAAGGGCCGCCAGTACAAGCCAGCCCATGCCAAGGCCGGTATAACTCATACCGTACATGCCACCCCAAAGCACAGCTGACATAAGTGCAGCCGTCATCCAGCGTTGCTCAAAACGTCCCGAAATATACACAGCTATGAGCAACGTCGCATAATACATAGCCTCAAGAGCTTTATTAGTGAGATCTGCCCCCACCTTTGGCCCCACTTGCTCAAGGCGTTCAATGCTGGCTTTATTATCAGGAAATGCTTGAGCTAGAGCCTTTTCCACATTATCGCGTAATTCCATGGCATTGGCATCAACTGTAGAAAAGCGCAAAAGATAATCACGCCCGCCATCACCAAAACGCTGAGTAGAAATACCAGGAAGCTCAGGAATATCTAAACTATCTTTCAACACATTATCATCTACGGGACTTGCAAACTTCACTTGCACAATAACCCCGCCTGCAAAGTCAATCCCAAGTTTTGGGCCACCTTGCATGGCCATATACGCAAAACCCACCAAGATGAAAATGATGGATGCAATATAGGCTACGCGCCTTTTGCCCACAAAGTCGATATTTGTATCCGGTTTAATAAAGGAGAAACCCATAATATTTCCTTAAATGCTAATATTTTTCGCGCCGGCTTTGCGGGCCCAAAATTCAAAAATACCCCGTGAAACCACAATAGCCGTAAACATAGAGGCTAAAATACCTAATGATAAAGTCACCGCAAAGCCGCGTACCGGCCCTGTGCCAAATTGATATAAAATAATTGTGGCAATAATGGTGGTTAGGTTTGAGTCAATAATAGAAAGTGACGCGCGCTCAAAGCCAGCATTTACTGCCGCAAGTGAGGTTAACCCTCGGCGCATTTCTTCTCTAATCCTCTCAAAAATAAGAACATTTGCATCAACAGCCATCCCGATGGTGAGCACAATACCAGCAATACCAGGTAGGGTTAGCGTAGCTCCAAAGGCAGCCATACCGGCAAGCACCATGGTCATGGTGAAAATCAGCATAAAGTTAGCAATAAGTCCACTTATACCATAATAAATGGCCATAAAAACAATAACCGCCAGCGCACCCACAATAGCTGCACGAATACCGCTATCAATGGACTCTTGCCCAAGAGATGGGCCCACAGTACGTTCTTCAAGAATAATCACCGGCGCAGGCAAAGAGCCAGCCCGTAAAACTAGGGCCAAGTCTTGCGCCTCAGCAGTAGTAAAACTGCCGGAAATACTAGCTCTTCCGCCAGAAATACGCTCATTAATTACCGGTGCAGAATACACCTTCTTATCTAGTACAATGGCCATGCGTTTGCCCACATTCTCGCCAGTCAAACGGTCAAAGGCATGGGCCCCACGCGTATTAAAATTTAAGAGTACATAGGCTTGATTTGATTGGTCAAAGCCGGGGCGGGCATCCACCACATCTTCACCAGTAAGCACGGCGTCTTGCTCAAGAGCAATGCGCACATTGCTAACACTTTGACTGCTTTGTCCATCATCACCCACCATGGGCAGGCTAATAACGCCGGGGGGCAGTATGGTTTGATTAGGGTCTACATCATCGCGTACAATGTGAAATTCAAGATGAGCCGTTTGCCCAATGAGCTGCACAGCTCTGCGTGGGTCAGAAATACCGGGAAGTTGGATTTGAATACGATAATTAGCTTGCTTGCGAATATCAGGTTCAGCCACACCAAACTGATCTATGCGGTTTCGTATGGTGCGTAAAGCTTGCTCTTGGGCCATATCTTCCACAATTTTTCTAGCCTCAGGCACAAAAGAAACGGCATACAACTGCCCACTGGCAGTGGGGGTTGTTTTTACAATTTCAATATTTATAAACCGTTCATCAAGTAGTGCTTTAAGCTCTGCTTCTTGCGCTGCCCTAACTAATACAAACTCAAGTGTCGTAGCATTGAGCATACGTGGTCGCAAAACACTAATACCTTTTTCTTGGGCCTCAGCGCGAATATCTTGTCCAAGCTGGGCTAAAGAGTTGGTGACAGCCTTTTCCACATCCACTTCAAGAGTAAGATGTATGCCCCCCTTAAGGTCAAGGCCAAGATTAATATGAGCCTTGGGCAATAAATTGCTTAAACCAGACTGCTGCACAAAGGGAATACTAGGCAGTACATAAACAAGGCTTATAGCAAAAACTAAAATTGCAACGATGAGACGCCAACGAAACACAGACATTAATTACCTTCCCAATAAAACCAATTATTATGTTGTTAATAATTTCGAGGGAAGAGTATGTTACGATATACCCTTCCCCCAAACTCTCAACCCCAAAATTTTATACCCACATAATATAATAGGCATTTTTAGGGTTAAATAATAATGCTACAAATAAAGCACTTTGATCTTGTCACGCAAGATTTATATGCCTCATCCTTTCTTTTCTTCTGTGGGTGGCGCGTTATCCTTTGGTGCATTGTCCTTGCTTTGGGCATTATACAATCCACCAATGGCCCCGCGCGTAATGCGCAATTTTGACTCACCACACTCAAGCAATACAACATCGTTGTCAATTTCAAGAATACGGCCAATCATACCGCCGGATGTAAGCACGTAATCACCGCGCTTTAAGTTTTCAAGCATAACTTTATGCTCTTTGGCACGCTTTTGTTGCGGGCGGATGAGTAAAAACCAAAAAATACCAAGCATAAGAATAAGTGGAACAAATTGCACCAACATATCCCCACCACCAGCTTGACCACCAGGGGCTGGGCCCATAGCATGAGCAATAGATTCAAAAAACATAATGCCTCCAAAAAAAACATTTATTTAAATTTTCTAGGGTAAACCCTGTTTATGAACTTGGCATCCTAGCCATTTAATGGCAATGATGCAACTTTATTTTGTAGATAAAAATTAATACGCTCTCATTAGTCACTAATTAATCAGATTGATGACAAACCCCACTTCGTGGGTTTTGCGCCGCTATTGTCAGCAGAGCTGCCAAGCGGAAAGGCACGAAAATCAATCGCTTAACGGCGCAAGTAAATTGCGCCTACTCTTGATTTATCGGTCGTGCTGACTTTGTCAGCACTCTCATTAATTACTAATTAATCAACATTGCATTACTTTTATCAACGACCAGCTAGCTGCTAAAATTAAATCCCCACAATATTATAGCCACTATCCACATATACCACCTGCCCCGTAACGGCAGAGGACAGCTCAGAGGTCAAATATACGGCTGTTCCACCCACATCAGCTGTGGTAACATTACAATGCAGTGGAGCTTTTTCCTCAATATGATTGAAAATATCTTTAAGGCTTGAAACAGCAGAAGCCGCAAGAGTCTTTATGGGGCCAGCACTAATGGCATTAATGCGTATTTTTCTACCCCCAAAATCAACAGCTAAATAACGCACAGAAGCCTCAAGAGCAGCCTTAGCCACACCCATAACATTATATCCAGGTATAACCCTTTGTGAGCCATAGTAAGTCATAGTTAATACTGAACTTCCTTCGGGCATAAGTGGTTCAAATGCACGACAGACGGCCGGAAGAGAAAATACAGAAACATCCATGGCAAGCTTAAAGCCATCGCGCGATGTATCCATAAAACGGCCCTGCAAATCTTCACGGTTGGCAAAGGCTATGGAATGAACCAATATATCCACCCCACCCCACTTTTCTGTAACCAATTGCACTGCTGACTCAATTTGAGCATCATCACAAATATCACAAGGGAAGGTGAACTCACCGCCAAGCTCTTCACAGATGGGGTCCACTCTTTTTTTAATGGCATCGCCCACATAGTTAAAGGCAAGGCGGGCACCTTGAGCCTTAAAAGCAGAAGCTACGCCATAAGCAATGCTTCTATTATTGGCAACACCTAGGATGAGAGCTTTTTTTCCTTCAAGCAACATAATATATACCTCACAATTATTTAAAGTTTTTTCCAGTAAGAATACTATATGCTTCAGCATATCTTTTACTGGTTGCTTCTACTACCTCAACAGGCAGTGCAGGAGGTGGTGGTTCTTTATCCCAAGGTTGATTTGAAAGCCAGTCACGCAAATATTGCTTATCAAAGCTAGGTTGGCCTTGTCCTGCTTTATATTGGTCAGCAGGCCAAAAACGTGAGGAATCAGGAGTCATGACTTCATCAATGAGCACCAACTCTTCACCCACCATACCAAACTCAAATTTTGTATCTGCCATGAGTATACCCTTACTGGCGGCATATTCGCGCCCAGCTTCAAAAATCTGCAATGAAACTGCTTCCACCTTAGCTGCCAGTTCATCACCTAATAGCTTTGCTGCTTGAGCGCGGGTAATATTTTCATCATGCTCCCCAAGCTCAGCCTTGGTGGACGGGGTAAATAGGGCCGGTTCAAGCTTGGCAGACTCTAAAAGACCTTTTGGTAATTCATGCCCACAAAGGCTACCACTTGCTAAATAATCCTTCCAGCCAGAGCCAGTCAAACATCCGCGCACAATACATTCTACCGGTAATGGTTTAGCTTTCTTAACTAACACTGAACGACCCTCAAGCTCGTCCTTCCAAGGGTCAAGACTTGCTGGAAATTTATTTACATCGCTTTCTATAAGGTGATTGGCTATAATATCCTTAAAACGCTCCATCCAAAATAATGTGATTTTATTCAGAATAACGCCTTTATATGGCACAGGCTCATGCATAATCACATCAAAGGCCGACATACGGTCAGTGGTGACAATAAGTAAGGTTTTTTCATCAATATCATACATATCACGCACCTTACCCCGTGCAAGCAAGGGGAAAGCAGTAATATCTGTTTGCATAACCACTTTCATATCTATCTCCTCAAAAGTGTTAGTTATTATTCATCAAGCATACTATCTTTGCAAAGTGGTGGAAACTCACCCGGCAAATCCAGCGTTGGCAACTTCATGCATTGTTTGGCAACGCTACGCATAATATTATTATCCCAAGGTAAAATTTCATAAATTTCACCAGCATTAGCGACTGAATGTTCACTAATACTACCATTATCATCCAAATAAAAAAGCATCATTCCACTATTTTTTGAATCACTTTCACGGCGCGAGCTTCCACCAAGAAGCCAGCCATTGTCAATACGCAAGGCACCGCGTAAAAAGTGCCTCTTAGTGATAGACCACGAACAATCAAAGTTCAAAGTACCATTAGCAGCAGGCACATAACGATAAAAATCACCGGAAGATGAAGAACAACAATAAATGCACCCTTCATGCTCAACCATCGAGTGTGGGCAATTTAAGCCAGATGCCACAATGGATGATATGGTATGCCCACTCGCACGCCTAAGGTAAAAAATCACCCCCAAGCCTTGTTCCTTCCATGTGGGGCATTTTTGCTGCACGGGGCGAAAAGGCTGATATGAAAATGCGGACACCAAAAAACCATCCCTCCATGCCATAACATCATTACAATGGATGGCATCATGAGGCAAAGTAATATCCCACTCACCAAGGGGCGAACTTTCAAGCCCCATATTCTCATCACCAGCAAAAAGTAAAATGCGAGAGTTGCCTGTATCTACAACGGCAAGAATATCCTTGCTTATGGCTTTCACACTGTGCGCTAAATTATCCAAGGGCCCAGGCAAGCAAGAAAGGCGCACTGTATCATCATTAATCTTAGTTAGTGTATTGTCAGAAGCTATCCAAAGTGCATCGTCTGCGTAGCAAGCCCCGCATGACCTAAGCACATTACCGGGGCAATACCAAAACGATGAATTTTTTTCAGTATCGTAACCAATTAAAGATACAACACTATTCACACAACTAAGCAAAATTTTTGCCATGTTACTTTTCCCTTAAGATAGTTTTTTTACCCTGCACTCCATGGAGCGAGCATGAGCTTCTAAACCTTCCAAACGGGCTAAACGTGCAATGGATGTGGCGTGATTATTTACAAAATTTGATGATGCTGCCACAACGCTACTGCGCTTACAAAAAGTTTGCACCGAAAGAGCAGATGAAAACCGTGCCGTACCCATGGTGGGCAATACATGGTTTGGCCCTGCAAAATAATCACCCACGGCCTCTGGCGTATGTGACCCCATAAAAATGGCACCGGCATGGCGCACATATGGCAGTAAGCCCCAAGGTTCACGTACACATAGTTCTAAATGTTCGGGAGCTACCCTATTGGCAAGGGCCATACCCACACGCATATTGGGCACAACCACCACAGCCCCCCACTGTTCCAAGGAGCGTTTGGCAAGCTCCGCACGTGGCAAGGCTGCACATTGGGCCTCAAGTTCGCGCAATACTGCCTCGGCCAATGTGGGAGTATCAGTTATGCATATGGCTGAGGCTAATTCATCATGCTCAGCCTGAGAAAGCATGTCCGCAGCCACCCAAGCCGGATTTGCCGTACTATCTGCGATAATTAAAATTTCACTTGGCCCAGCAATCATATCTATACCTACGCGCCCTTGCACCATACGCTTTGCCGTAGTCACATAAATATTCCCTGGCCCCACTAATACATCCACAGGGGCAATATTATCAGTACCATAGGCAAATCCAGCCACAGCCCAAGCACTGCCCATGCGATATATTTCATCTATGTCCAACAAATGTGCCGCCGCCAAAATATATGGGCTAATACTTCCGTCTTTGCGCGGTGGGCTTGCCACAGCAAGGCTTGCAACTCCAGCCACTTGCGCAGGGATGGCATTCATCAGTAGACTTGAAATCAACGGAGTTTCGCCACCTTGCCCTCCAGGAACATAAAGACCAGCCCTATCCACAGGGCTAACTTTTTGTCCTAAAATACTACCATCATCTTGGGTAATAAACCAAGATTTTTCCACTTGAGCTTCGTGAAATGCGCGAATATTTGCTGCGGCTTCTGCAATAATACCCATATCTTCGGGGCCGATGGATGCCGCACCGTGAGCAATCTCTGCGACGTCTAAACGCAATGGCCTATCTAAAGCCGGACAGTCAAATTTTTTAGTATATTCTAAAAGAGCATCGTCACCACGACGCAATACATCATCTAATATACCACGCACTGCGCTATCCACAGACGAATCTGCCTCAGCGCGCCCTTGAATAATTGCAGCCAACTCTGGCCAATCTTTTTCTGAATTACATTGCAACATGCGACAAGGCATGGCTAGCTCCTTACAGGGGGTTAAATTTTCACGGCGATATTACAGAAGGAACTTACAAAAGTCGAGCATTGATACAGGGGAGATTTTTATATAATTTCTTCAATACAAAATCAAACAATATCAATATATTACACTAATGAATGTTGATTAATTACTTTTAATAACTCTTTAAAGTTTATACCATTGCTGGCAATAATGGCACTGGGCTTGGCAAATTGGATAGCATGTCCATCAAAGTCGCTCATTTTACCACCAGCTTCTGCAAGTATTAAGGAAGCCGCAGCATAATCCCACGGTTTTAATAATATTTCAAAATAGCCATCAATTCTAGCGGCAGCAATATAGCAAATAGCCAAGGCAGATGAGCATATGCGCCTAATATCTAAGCTATTCTTAAATATATCCAATGCAATACCAAAGTTATACGCGGCATTGGCTTTATTGCCAGAACCTGCCCCAAACTCTATAATACTATCATGCAATTTTCTTTTGCTAACAGCAAGTAATTGTACATTATTTAAATATGCACCCTGCCCTCTTACTGCGGAAAAAGCTTCATTGGTAAATGGATTATAAACCATGCCAAAAACCACCTCACCATGAACATAATGGGCTAAGGAAACAGCCGACATATTATAGCCATAAACTAAGTTGGTCGTGCCATCAATGGGATCTAAAATCCAGCAATTATCTGCGAGCAAGCTTTCTTCCTCTTCAGAAAAAAACTGTACTGTGGGGTGAAGTTTGGCAAACCTAGCCTTAAGCAAGGCATTAACTTGCAAATCCACGTTGGTTACAAAATCATGCGAAGCTTTAGTCTGCGTTTCTAAGTCACTGGACAATATAATGTCCTTAGTTTGCAAAACTATTTGATAAATTTCTTTGTAATCCATATTATCAATATCAAAAAGACATTAAAAAAGGGCAAGATGCAAAATAGAAATACATTTTAAGCAAATTGCCCTTATCAAACATTTTTTATTAAAAATTATTCTTCCTTAGTAGCCTTGTATTCTTCAATAATCTTATCAGCTACTGGCGGTGGTGCTTCCTCATAATGCGCAAATTCCATCGTAAATACGCCCTGACCACCAGTCATGGAGCGTAAATCTGGAGCGTAGCGTAGTACCTCACTCATGGGCACATGAGCTTTAATTTCGGTAATGCCGGCAACTGAGTCCGAACCAAGAACCTTGCCCCGCCGTGAAGATAAATCACCAATAACATCACCCATGTTTTCATCAGGCACAGAAACAGATAAAAGCACGATGGGCTCAAGTAAGGTTGGTTTTAAGTTTTCCATAGCCTTTTTAAAAGCTAAGGATCCTGCAATCTTAAATGCCATTTCTGAAGAGTCTACGTTGTGATAAGTGCCGTCATAAACCTTGACTCTAAAGTCCACCACTTGACAACCAGCTAAAAAGCCGCGGGCTGCAGCCTCTTGCACACCCTTATCAATGGCTGGAATATATTGACGAGGAATAACACCACCCACGATGGCATCTTCAAATTGATAGCCGGAGCCACGTGGCAGACCTTCCATTTCTATCCAACAATCACCAAACTGCCCACGCCCGCCTGATTGCTTCTTGTGACGGCCCTGTACTTGGCACTTGCCACGCACGGTTTCACGATAGGGAACCTTAGGTGTTTTTAGAATAATTTCAGTCTTATAACGACGTTTTGCCTTCTCAACAGAAAGCTCAATATGTAATTGCCCCATACCAGCAAGCAAAATATCACCGGACTCACCATCGCGGGAAAGTTTTAAGGTAATATCTTCCTCTAGTAATTTTTGCACCGCTCCAAAGACCTTATCTTCTTCACCTTTTTCCTTAGGGGCTAAGGCGTAAGTAATAAGCTGCGGGGGTAAATCGCCCATGGGCAATACAAAGGGTGATTTATCATCATAAAGAGTATCACCGGTATGAGTATTTTTTAGCTTGCCGATGGCAATAATTGAGCCTGGGCCCAAGGTATCTTTGCACTGGGTTTGATTTTTACCAGTAAGATATAAAAGGCTACTTAGGCGTTCATTTTCACCAGAGGCTGAGTTTTTAAGGTTAGAATCACTAGAAATATTTCCAGAAAGTACTCTAGCCATGGAAAGCTGCCCTGCAAAAGGATCCACAATGGTTTTGAAAATAAAACATGCGGCTGGGCCATCTTCGGTGCTTGCTCGTTCGTTTAGCTCTTCGTCAAAGAATGGCTGACGCTCTAATGGTGACGGGAATAAACGCTGAATGGTTTGCAAAAGTTGTACTCCGCCCTTATTTTCAAGAGCAGCTCCGGCCACAACAGGAGTTAACGCACCAGACATAACACCAAGGCGCAAGCCCATATTAATATCTTCTGGTGAAAGAACACCCTCTTCCAGATATTTTTCCATAAGCTCTTCATCAGACTCAGCAATATTTTCTACAGTAGTATCGTGGATGAGAGTTACTTCATCAGCCAAATCTGCGGGGATGGGTGCCTCAATAGTAGCACCATTTTCACCAAACATAAGAGCCTTGCCTGCAAAAATATCCACAAGCCCCATGAAGGTTTCACCCGCAACAATGGGCATAAACAGTGTTACAGGCTTTGCACCTAGCATGGAAACAATACCATCATAGGCCATCTGAAAATCAGCACGGTCACGATCAAGCTTATTAATAAATATTAAGGATGGTAAACTTTCTGCCTTTACCATGCTCCAAAGCTTTTTAGTTAGCGGACGCACACCATCAACAGCATCAATTACAAAAGTTACGGCATCAACACCTTTAAGTAGACAAGCCATATCGCCGGTGAAGTTACCATCACCTGGTATATCCACAAGATAGTGACGATTTTTCTCAAAGTCATAAGTAGCAAAACCTGGTTGGATGGAACCACGTCTGCGTGTTTCTTCCGGCTCATAATCAAGACTGGTAGTACCATCCTCGATGGCACCCAAGCGATTAATCACACCGGTTTGAAAGAGTAGCATTTCTGCAAGTGAGGTTTTACCAGAGCCACCAGTACCCACGAGGGCATATGTACGCTGCATTTCCAATGGTTTGGACATTGTTTTCTCCTAGAACAGATTTATACGTCCTTTCCTTATACCCTGCCTTAGCAAAAAAAGAAAGAACTTCTTACACCTTATAACCACATTGTCCGCAATTTTTTTGTATACAGTTAATTATTTTATATTTATACTGCCTAGGTATCTCGCGCTATACGAGCTTTTTTATGGATTATATACTAAATTTACTTGATTTTGAAAACATTGCCCTCGTCGTAGTGGGTATTATTGGCATCGTGGCCTTTATGATGATTATGCGTATTATGCGCAAAGGTCGCCTTTCTTATGATTCTCGGCATGAAGCCATAGATAATCGCATAAAGGAAACTGCCCAAAACATACGCGAAAACAACAATGCCATGCAAAGTCATGAGCAATTGCATATTATAGCCGCCGCCTTAAAAGACGCCTTGGAACTTAAGGGACACAACGCCCAAGAGCTTATAACGGAATATACAGATCACATAGAAATTGCTTTGCCTGCCGGCCTCATAAGTGTCCATTATATGCAAAAAGCCAAAACTTTACGCAGCACTAAAAAAACAATTTATGGACAAGGGCTATGGGAAGTAACCCAAGCCGGAAATACTCAAACATTCAACGGCCTTATCCAACTTGAGCGACACTTACAAAAAGTACTACTTGCGGTAGAAGATGCTACAAATTAAGCAGTAAACCTAATATTTTAAATTTGCCTCAGCCACCTTCAATTAACTACGTTTAATTATTGAAATTAAATCGTCATTCACACTTAACGTACTATTCACTCCATAAACCTTTAAGCCATGAAGGTACAGCGCAAGGTCTACCGCTGGAATTAACCACAGCATGCTGAGTCATACCTTCGGCTAAAATTACTGTCTTGTCTTCATTGTAAATTTCATATACAAAATCAATGGATGCACGCCCCCATTTGGCGATGCCCACACAAATCCACACCAAGTCATCATAATGGGCTGAAGAGCGGTAACGGCACTTTGCCTCACGCACTGGTAAGAATATGCCCCGTGCTTCTACATCTTTATAGCTCATACCTTGAGTGCGGATAAACTCACTGCGGGAACGTTCAAAAAGATGTAAATATTCCGCATAGTACAAAACGCCCATGGTGTCTGTTTCACCATAGGATACGCGATGCGCCAACCAAGCCTGTGGCGTAGGAATTTTAGTCATGTTCACCTCATCATTGTTTATAGGTAAAAAAATGTTCAAAAAATATATATCTTTATATACTTGCACCTTGTTCTTGCTTATATGCTCCATCCCCTTAATGAACTCTTGCGCCAAGCAAGACATATCCCCTGCTCAGGAAAAATTTCTTGTGGGACAAGGCGAAAAACCTGAGTATTTTTTAAGCCACTTAAAACCGCAGAATCAAAACCTTACGTCGTGGCAATCCTTGGGGCACAGTCTACGCAAAAGTTTGCGCTATGTGAATTTAAAAAAATCTAGCGATCTAGCCGTAGATAGACCGGGCTTGCGCCTTACTTGGGGGCAAATGGCCTATACCTTAAAGCAACTTGAAGCCTTACTCCCAAGTTTAGACAAAAACCCAAAGCTATTTCTTGAGCGTTTTATTTGGGTACCAATCCATGAAGACATTATGTATTCAGCATATTACGAACCAGTACTTGAGGCAAGCCGCACTTATAAACAAGGCTATACACCTCTGTATAAAAGACCACCAGACCTTGCAAAATATCGCAAACGAGGGCGTAAATATCACAGTCGCACAGCCATTGACAAGGAGAATGTACTAGCCGGCCGCGGGCTTGAATTAGTTTGGGTTGATAGCTTCATTGATGCGTATTACTTGCATATTCAAGGATCAGGCAAATTGGTATTTGAAGATGGTGATGCCATTTACGTCAACTACGATGGGCAAAATGGACATGACTATGTAAGCTCTGGGCGCATCATGCGTGAAAAGGGCCTGCTTAAGCGCGGCGATGTGGCTGAGCAAAAAGACTGGCTAAATACAAACCCGCAGCGCATTTGGGAAATCTTTAAAGAAAATCCAAGTTATGTATTCTTTAGGTTTAATGACAAGGGTGCCACTGGAGCTATGGGTTATGTGGTTGATCCGTGGGTAAGCATTGCCACCGATAGAAAATTCATTCCGTTAGGCAGTGTTGTGGCTTACGGGGTAAATATACCAACAGCTAATTATGGTAGTATGCCACTGCGCGGCATTGGATTGGCTCAAGATGTGGGCGGTGCCATCAAAAGAAACCGCATTGACATTTTTAGTGGCGGCGGAGATGAAGCCGAGTATACTGCCAGCCATCTAGACGCACGTGGGCCAGCTTGGGTACTTGTAAGCAAAGATATATTTTAACAAATCAAAATTGACGACATCCTACTATGCAAAAAATAATTTATGGGACTATCTTACTGCCAATATTGTGAACAACCACTAACATCATTTATTTTTGCAAGGATTTTCTGTTTTAACAAGGAAAACAAGTTTTTTTGAGGGGCGCGGGGTCTTCCCCCACGTCATTCCGATTTAAAAAAACTGAGAAGTTTCAAGTTTTCAAAAGCATGGATTACCG
>CAYJIU010000046.1:0-16120 GCA_964370305.1 uncultured Desulfovibrionaceae bacterium | reverse complement strand
TTTTAGGTCGGGCTTTGCTCACCTAACGGCTATGCTTCGCACCCTTCGGGCAGGCTTCTTGATTTATCGGTCGTGTTGATTTTGTCCACATTCTATGCTGTTGAAAAATATTATATGTTTTTAATAACGTATACTTAGCTTGTAGCAGCCTTCTTTTTTGCACCTAGTACTTGATGTCTTTTTTGGGCTGTGAGTATGGTTTTGCGTAAGCGTATGGACTCTGGCGTAACTTCAACCATTTCATCCTCACGCACAAAGTGTAGCGCAAATTCAAGCGTCATGGGCCGCACTGGGGTTAGGATAACATTTTCATCCTTACCAGAAGCGCGCATATTGGTGAGCTTTTTTTCCTTGGTGGGGTTTACGTCAATATCATTATCTCTATTGTGTTCGCCCACAATCATACCTTCATACACAGCAGTACCTGGCGGAACAAAAAGCACGCCGCGTGGCTCAAGGTTAAACAAGGCATATGGCACAGCACTGCCGCTACGATCTGACACAATGGAGCCATTAAAACGAGTGGGAAAATCGCCGCGCCATTCTTCATATCCAGCTAATAGTGAGTTCATAATGCCGGTGCCGCGGGTATCGGTTAAAAACTCATCTCTATAGCCAATCAGTCCGCGCGATGGCACAGAAAACTCTAAGCGTACTCGACCAGTTCCGCCGCTTTTATCATTAATACAATTGAGCATGCGCCCTTTACGCTGAGCAAGTTTTTCTGTGACTACTCCCATAAAATATTCATCACAATCTACATATAGATGTTCAATGGGTTCAAGTAATTTGCCATCGGATGATTTTTTTAAGATTACTTCTGGCCGCCCCACAGAGAGTTCAAAACCTTCGCGACGCATGGTTTCAATTAAAATAGCCATTTGAAATTCACCGCGCCCCTTGACTAAGAATGAATCACGCTCGTCACTTTCCTCCACCCTAATGGCTACATTGCGCAAAGCTTCCTTACATAATCTATCCCAAATAACACGGCTTTGGACGAGTTTTCCTTCCTTACCTGCTAGGGGAGATGTATTAATGCCAAAACGCATGGCTACCGTTGGTTCATCAACGCGGATGCGCGGCAAGGTGCGCTGGTTTTCCTTAGTGCAAATAGTATCACCAATGGTTACATCCTCAATACCAGCAAGCACGACAATGTCACCAGCCACAGCACTTTCAACCTCAGTTAAATGTAAACCACCGTATACTTGTAACTTACTAACGCGTAGCGGGGTGACAATGCCATCTGGCCCCATGCAAACCAAACTATCCTTGGCGTTTATCTGCCCATGCATGATACGCCCCACCGCAAGACGACCTAAGTAATCAGAATAATCAAGGTCAGCTACGAGCATTTGAAAAGGCTCAAGAGGGTCGTGGCTTGGCCCGGGGATGGCCTCAAGTATGGTATCAAAAAGTGGCGCAAGGCTTTCGCCTTTTTCATCAATACTTTTCATGGCAACACCATCTCGACCAATGGCATAAAGCACTGGAAATTCTAATTGCTCTTCGGTGGCGTCAAGGTCTATAAATAGGTCATATACTTCGTTTAATACCTCTTGAGGGCGGGCATCCTTGCGGTCAATTTTATTAACGACAACAATAACATGCAAGCCGGCTTCTAAGGTTTTACGCAAAACAAAGCGAGTTTGAGGTAAGGGGCCTTCGGATGCATCCACTAGTAAGATAGCCCCACTAGCCATGGAAAGGGCTCGCTCAACCTCACCACCAAAGTCGGCGTGGCCGGGGGTGTCAATAATATTAATTTTAACATCCTTCCAAGATACAGCACAGTTTTTGGCTGCAATGGTTATACCACGTTCTCTTTCAAGATCCATGGAATCCATGACACGATCATCCACTTGTTGATCGGCACGAAACACGCCGCTTTGACGAAAAAGAGCATCCACAAGAGTGGTTTTACCATGGTCAACGTGAGCAATAATAGCGATATTGCGCAATGAATTATTAGTTTGCATATTTTTTATTAGGTTAAAGTGTTGGTTTAAAATTTACGACTGTAGTAATGAATTGTTTGTGATTTAAATTTTATTAGTTGTCTGTAGCCCATTGATTTAATTTGCTTTCGATGAATTGGCATATTTTGGCATGCTCGTCCTTACCATGACCTTGAATATACAATGGTTCACCAAAGGCAAAGTGAATAGTCTTTTCTCTTTCTATAACTCCAAAATCTTTTAATTTTTTTCCTGGGGCCCAAGCGTCGGTTTTAAGGGCTAGGGGAATGACAGGTTTGTTGCTGTGTTTAGCAAGCTTTACGCCGATACTATTAAATTTTGCCGCATTAAACACCGCCTGTCTGGTGCTTTGAGGAAAAATCACTATTGACATGCCTTTTTCCAAGCGTTTTTTACCTTCATCAAGCATATTTTGCAGGTCTTGGCGTGGGTTGGTACGCTCCACCACGATAACATCTCTACTTTCAAGTACTTTTCCAAAAAATGGAGTAGTGGTGAGGCTTTTTTTCACTACAAAGGTCACGGGCATATGAGGCCTAATAATACTTGGTAAAAGAAATGTTTCAAGCGTACTCATATGATTACCAACTATTATGCAAGGTTCAGTCATATTTTTTAAGTTATCCATACCGGTAATGGAAAAGCGGCAACCTACCGACTCAAAAACACGGCCCATGCGCGCACTGTTTAAGGCCCAAGTGGCATCATCACACTTGTTTATTTGCGCAGCTAAGCAAAGGCTTTTGACGGGGCCAAAAATTGAACATAAATAAAAATAGAGGTTTGGAAAAGATTTTTCCAAAATATTCAGCTCTTTATGTGGGGATGTGTAAGTATCGCCAGTATAGAAATGCAAATCAAAATTTTGTGCTGGTGTATCCATTATATATCACCGTATTTTTTTGTAATTTTGCGCCACCATTGGCTAAGTCTTAGTTCATCACCATTATTGCGGGGTTGATAAAAGCTACGTCCTAACAGCTCATGAGGTAAGTAGGCCTGCTCCACATAGCTTTGGTCAAAATTGTGCGGATACTTATACTCCTTACCGTACCCCCATTCTTTTTGTAGCTTGGTGGATGCATTGCGCAAATGCAAGGGCACTGGCAGAGTGCCTTGGCTGCGTATCTCTTTTTGCGCACGCAAGTAAGCTGCGTAAGTGCTATTACTTTTCTTGGCTAAAGCTAAATATACAACAGTCTGCGCAAGTGGGATAAAACCTTCCGGCATGCCTACAAATTCAATGGCTTGTTGGCAAGATACAGCAAGGGGTAGGGCGTTTGGATCAGCTAAGCCCACATCCTCTGAGGCTGATAAAATAAGCCTTCTGCAAATAAAACGGGGGTCTTCGCCACCTTCAAGCAAGCATGCTAAATAGTATAAAGCGGCATCAGGATCACTACCACGTATGGATTTTATCAAAGCCGAGGCCAGTTCATAGTGGTTATCCCCGTCCTTATCATGCCTTGTGAGTATTTCAGGCAGGCTAGCTTTAACGCGCTCAAAGTCACGATCCGTTTCAGGTAAGGAGCTTACATATTCTACTAAATTTAGTAGTGTTCTTGCATCGCCGTGGGCTACTGTGGCTAGCAAATCTGCAATATCATCTTGTAATGTAAAACCTTGCTCCTCAGCACCGCGTTTGGCTAAGGTTATGAGCTCCGACCGTCCAAGGGTGCGTAAACGCAATACATTTAAGCGCGATAACAACTGTCTTGTTACGCTAAATGATGGGTTTTCAGTGGTGGTTGCAAGAAGGGTTAGCTCTCCAGATTCTACCAAGGGCAAGAAAAAGTCTTGCTGAGCTTTGGAGAAACGATGTAATTCATCAAGTATTAAAATATCTACACCACTTAGCTTGCGCCTTAACTGCTGTAAACCGGCCTCTGGAGCGCTAATGCGTAAAAAATGCTCAGACTTTGCCCTAGCTAAAAGCAGGGCGATGGTCGATTTACCACAACCAGGCGGGCCAAAAAACAATAACGATTGCAGGCGTGGTGCTTTAATAAGTGCATTTAAGCGTTCTAATAGATGGCTTTGGCCTACAAAAAGCTCCATGTGCTCAGGGCGTAGGCGTTCAGCCAGTGGACGGTGAACTGTCATAATGGTATTATATTGTTTGAATTTGTAACATTGGTGTTGCAAAGAGATTATAATATATAAAAAGTGTTTCTTTTGCAAGTTTTGTGCTGCGTTAAACATGCAATTATATTTAGAGTGTCACGGCAATCTAATTTGTAAAGTTTTATAGAAGTTATCAAACTTTAAATGCATGGACTGCCACGTGAAAACGCTAGCTTTTTCATTTTTTGAGTAACTCCCGAAGCGTTTTCTCTCGCAGTTGACTCCCGATACAGCGAAAGTCATTGCGAGGAATGTCGCTTCGGAAATTACGCTTAAAAATAGGTCTAATAGCGACATGACGTGGCAATCCAAGCCTTTAAAGCGTCATTAAGAGGAAATCCCCTCTGGCAAATTAGATCGCCGTGTTTAGAGTGTTAACTTCGTCATTAGTCTTATTTGACAATACCATATCTTTTTAGTTATTATATTTTCCGTGCTTTGCCTTATGTACAACAATATTGGGGAACTTCTTTGTCGTTATTTAGTTTTTTTGAAACCACCGAATCTTCGCATAAAGCCACACAATGCCGTGCAATCATGCACATCCTTTTCTTGCTATATTTAGTAACTTTTACCTTTGCTCCTTTTTTTCGTGATTTTTTTGCTGCTTTTTGTGTACTTTTCTTGATTTTTTATTATATTTTAGATTATAAAAATAGTGTGTTACGCAATTTTGACGGCAAGGGTTATTTTTTATTTCTTTATGTATTTTTGCTACTTGGAGTAGTGTTTTCACAAAATGTAGATGAAAGCTTTAACATTGTACTTTTACATACATTTACATCTCTTGCCTTGCCCATGGTGGGCATGGAGTGCGCGCGCAATATGCGTGAACTACGCAACATTATATGGGCTTTGGTTGTTGCTCTAATCTTGCAAGGTTGCAATGGTATATATCAATATATTACTGGCTTTGATTTAATATTTAATACTCCTATTGATTCTGGCAGGTTAACCGGCTCTTTTAGTGATTATAGGATAGGTAATTATATAGCTTTAACCCTTATTCCTGCGTTGTCTGTGTATCTTATTTTGCGGCCCCATTATAAATTAAAATCATTATTTATTACAGGTGCTTTAATTGCTCCAAGTTTGTTTTTAATGTTTTTTTCTTATACCCGTAATGCCTACATAACCCTAGTGGCAGCAGCCTTTTTTGCTACTGTTCTTTGGCGTATGTTTTCGTGGAAGTTTATTGTTGCCGTTGGCATAGGCTTTTTAGGCTTGTTGCAATTACCAGCTATTCGCCTTAGTTGGGATGTAATTGCTAGGGATGCCCGCTGGCAATTATGGGAGTTCGCCTATGCTGTATTTAAGGAATTTCCTTTTTTGGGTGCGGGTATAGGGCAGTATAAAAATACTTTTATTTCTTTTGATAATGCTACAGCTACGCAAAAAGAGATGATTCTTGGACACCCGCATAATATTTATTTGCAATTTCTTTGTGAAAATGGACTTGTGGGCCTATGCTTAGCACTCGTATTTTTGTTTGGTATTTTGTGGTGGGGATATAAAAAATTGCGCATGCTTATTGTGCAAAGTTCTTCCTCTTCAACAGAAAGAAATTCTGAAAAAAATATGTATTGGCAAATTGGTTCCATGTTTTGGTGTGGTTGGGGGGCTTTTTTGGTAAGTGGTATTGTTGGGCATAACTTTTTTCAGCGGTGGTGGTTAGCACTTGTGATGACTTATCTTGGTATAATGATTGGTATTTTAGTCCAAGCTACGCGCAAGCAGGATTGAGTTTGCTTAAAATATTTTTGGCAATGTAACTTACCTTTATTTATCATCTAAATGTGACGCCCACCAATGTATACCTAGGCAAAGTATAGCAGCCGTCTCACAACGTAAAACCCTATTTCCAAGGCTTACAGGCTTAAAATCTGCCTCATTAAAACTTTGAATTTCGTGACTTGAAAACCCACCCTCTGGGCCTATGGCGTAGAGGGTTTTTCCTTCTCTTCCAACTAGTTGCGGTGTGAGCATGGGTATGTTTTCCTGCACTTCCCAAGGTAGCAATTTGTGCTCAATGTTTGCGCTATGTTTAACAAGCTCTTTTACTCCGCCTGACAAAATGTTAACTTTTGGCAACCATGGATTTTGGCATTGCTTCATGGCAGCAATAAATTGTGCTTGCCAATGCTCTTTAACGCTTGAAGGTACGCGCCCTTGGCTATGCTCTCCAGCCCAGAGCCAAACTTCGTGAACACCAAGCTCGACGGCCTTTTCCATAAAAAAGCCACGTCTGGTGGCCTTGCTCCAAGCAAGGGCCATGATTGGTAAGGACTTGGGCCGAGGTATTATTTGTTCATTCAATACGTTAAGCTGTACTTCACGTTTGTTCATATGTTCAATAATACATTCACCCATTCGGCCTTGCCCATCTAGTATGTTGATGTGTTCACCAACCTTTATGCGCAGGGCTTGAATTAAGTGTTTAGCTTCTTGCCCTTGCAAAAGGCATTGTGCAGACCATTGCTCAGCTGGTAAATAAAAGGTATGCGCCATAAAAATACCTTAATTATTGGAGTTTTATTGAGTTTGCTGTGAACTTGTGCGGGCTTTGCGTACAGAAATAAATACATCACGTAGTGAAACAAGACGTCGATAATTTTTACGAATATCAAGACCTTTGCAAGAAAGTGAGTCTTCAGCCACGTCTATGTAGCAACGCCTAAGGTAGCGATCTGCTAATATGCCATCAATAATATTAATGATAGTATCCACTAACGATGGGAAAAAGTTAACAATTTCATAAGAAAGGTCAGACAATAAATCCACAGCTTCGCTGGTCATTATATGATAACCAACCCGCGCGCCTTTAAAATAGTGTGCGCGTAACTCTTCAAGAATACGCACTTTTCTTGCTTGTTGAATGTAGCTAAAGCGTTTTTGTAATTCGTGGTAAGCTTCACGATGCTTGCTAAAAGAATTTTCTTTGTCAGGAGCTTGTAAATAACTGCTAACAACTCTGTCGACTTTGCTAAAAAAGTCATCGCTATAGCTTATAATACGTCTTTGATGCTTAGTTAGCCAAGAATAGAGAAATTTAATTCTTTTTTCCTCTGTGTCAGTATTTTCAATTATTTCTGTTCGCTTATAAACTATTCTTCCAACATACTCCCCGCGCACAATATCATTGAGGCGCAAAAACATATTACTACTGTCACGGATTATGTTTAATCCCTGAAGGGGAACACCGGTAAGTGGGTGTAATATTTCCTGCTTAGCTACAGAAAGGGCACGGTCTTGGCGTACGTTAGTAGCGTCATAGGCATGTTGGTGGTATGTTACTCTAATAATTACAACACGATTTTCTTCATCGAGAAAATATCCACCCTTTTCAATGGCTTGTAATGCTTCGGTTTGGTCTGTATCTACACTGATAAGGGCAATTTTTTCCACTAAGGGGTAGCGGCTGTGATCCCCCTTGCCTATGTATGTTGTGATTGTGCGATCCGTTTGGCCAAGTACGCGCAGGAGAAATTTTTCATCCATATTATGTAGCTTACGCGCAAAAAGCGCGCTGGATGTACGACGCTCTGAAACAACCGGAAACCCGTATAATTCCATTAAATATTGATAAACAAACATTCTATTGCGTTCATACATTTCATTGTCACCATAGACAAACTTGCCTATGCGCATGCCAAAGCGTTTGAGCTCATTATCAATATTTGACGGGAAAGATGCAAATATACCTGTTAAATGAAATTGACCAAAATTATCTGTGGAGATAACATGGGCACGATCTAGCTTGAGTAAGTAGGGTATAAGTGCTGGATAGTAATCTAAAAGAGAGGTATCAAGGCGGCCGCAATTTTGGCGAAATTCTTCATGTATAATACGCGGTAGACGCGTAGCAATGGTTTGAATGTTGCGCTTGATAATAGGTTCTTCTAATGGGCAAAAATCCCCTTCAGGCGCGTGTACAGCATTTAATACTGGATGGATTATATCATATTGAAATACTTCCGAAAGATATTGCAAGGGACGAGCAAAGGCCACTAGGGCAAAGCCCGGCAAATGGCTATATTCCCACATATCATTGTCAAAGGATGGCAAAAGCTCACGCCCTTCAACTAGCGGATAGTTTTTGGTGGTTTGGTAGGGCCTTACTAAGCAGTGGCGTATATGCACAGCATTGAGAAAAGCATACAAATCATCCAAGGAATGTATGTCAATAACATCCTTAAAAGATGACTCGTTTGACCAAGGGAAATTATCCTTGGAGAATACTTTTTTCCAATGAAGCATTAAGCCTCCTAAGCATCTGTCATACAGTAATTAATATATAAAAATAATTTTTACAGTGTGTTGAGCTTGCATGATTAGGGGTGCACAACTATTTATGTTTAATTTTGGATAAAATAATTTTTATTGTGGCATGAAATTTTATGTGCACATGCAATCTTAGTGCAAGCAAGGAGAATTATATAATATTTTTTTGTAAATTTCTAGTGTTTTTCTACCAAAATATTGAATAATTTTTTGCTTACACATTTATGACCTCAAAAAGCGGTTGCGGGTATGAGTGGGCTTTGTTAGAGTGCTCATCGTATTTGTTATTTAAACCCATAGCCCATATAATTACTATGAAAGAACAAAAAAACATTCAAAGTCAGTTACTTGCCATTGTGTGTAGTGTTTTTGATGCCTATTCGGCAACACTTTACTTACCCAACGAAAATGGTAATGAGTTTGAACTTGCGGCCTCATTTTCCTTGGGTGATGAAGAAGATTTTCGCAAAATGCTATTGCCAGGCCTCGGCCTTGCAGGGTGGATTTTGCGTAATAATCAACCCCTTGTTGTGGCAAATTTTGACCAGCACAATAGCAATCTTGGTTATTATACAGATGAAATTGATGTTAAAATTAAAGCGTTTATGGGATGTCCCATTCCTGCTGGTGGTGTGCTCTGTGTGGATAGCAAGAGGCAATATTCTTTTTCTGACAAAGATAGCAAGATATTACAGATGTTTGCCGATGTTGCCAGACAACAAAATTGCCTTGGAGAAAAAGACCTTGCCGGCAATATTCCTGAGTATTTCGTAAACCTTGGTATTATTCAGGGTTTACGCTTTAAGCATAAGCGATGGCCTGTATTTTTGCAGAATTTTTTGCATACGATGGCTAAGGCTAGTAAGTTTGAATACTGTGCTTTTGCCTCCATTGATGCCATGGGAGATGGTTATAATGTGGAGGGAGAATCGGTACCTTTATTATTAAAAGATAATAGACCAATAACCCTACCTTTAAGTAATGGCATTGTGGGTTGGATTTTGCGTGATGAGAGTCAGGCAATTTTTTCCGAAGGTTTTAGCGATAGTGTATCTCCAGCTATTTTTGGAAAAATTGAAGACTTTCCCACGTTTAAAGCCGTTATCTGTATGCCAGTAGTTGTTAATAAGTCAGTGCGCGGGGTTCTTTGCCTTGCCCATTCTGATGCGCAAGTAATGGATGAAGCTTTGCGCAGTTTTGTATATCAATGCGTAGATAATTTAGCATTATTTTTAGAAAATTTATACCTTAAAAGTCGCTTGCATCAACTACTACCTCAAGCCTTTGTGCATAATGAAGGCAGTGTCAATTATAATGCTGATGGCGATATCTTAAAAGAGGAAGAGTAATGTTTTCCCGCTTTTTTAACTTTTTGGGAAAAAGGCTTGCCATGGATCTTGGTACAGCCAATACCTTGCTCTACACCAAGGAGCACGGTATTGTACTAAATGAGCCATCGGTGGTGGCTGTTGATACCGTGGAAAATAAGGTAGTAGCCGTAGGTGCTCAAGCTAAGCAATATATTGGGCGTACTCCTAAGCGGCTTAAAGCCATTCGCCCCATAAAAGATGGTGTTATTTCTGATTTTGACGTCACTAAGGAGATGATTTCATATTTTATCCGCAAAGCCATAACTGGTATGCGACTTGTAAAGCCAAATATTGTGATTTGTGTGCCCACAGGTATTACCCAAGTGGAAAAAAAGGCCGTTATTGACGCTGCTCTTTTGACGGGAGTGCGTGATGTGCGTCTTTTGGAAGAGCCCATGGGGGCCGCCATTGGTGCCAATCTACCTGTGCGTGAGCCTCTTGGCAATATGGTGGTGGATATAGGCGGCGGCACCTCAGAAGTAGCTGTTATTACTATGTCTGCCATCGCTTGTGCTGAATCTGTGCGTGTGGCCGGAGATGCCATGGACATAGCCGTACGTCGTTATTTGCATGATGTTTTTCAACTGCAAATAGGTGATAATACTGCTGAAAATGTAAAGAAAATTTTAGGATGTGCTGTGCCTATGCCCAATGCGCCCTTGCTTGATGTTTCGGGTAAGGATATTGTGCAAGGAATTCCTAAGGTTGTTAGGGTTTCTGAGGGCCATGTACGCGAAGCTTTGCAAGATTGTTTGCGCACCATTATCAATGCAATCTTTACAACTCTTGAAAAAACACCACCGGAGCTTGCCGGGGATATATATCGAAATGGCGTGCTTTTAGCTGGTGGCGGGGCTTTACTTAAAGGGCTTGACCAGCGTATTACTCAAGAAACACGCTTAAAGGTTATTGTGGATAACGACCCCCTAACCACCATTGTTCGAGGTGCTGGTAAAACCATTGAAGATATGGAAGGGTTTGAAAATACTTTTATAAATTAGTCGGTACTGAAAAACAAGAAAAATCTTGAAACGAATTTTTAAGGTAGTCAATACATGCCACAGGACTTAATAGTCTAAATCGTAGAGTATAAATACTCTAAGTGCCCTTGAGTTATAAGTTCTAAGAGGCTCTTGTCTAACATATCAGAAAAATGTGCCACAAAACCATCTAGCTCATCCAAGTCTAGCCAAAAGGCTTTTGTCCCCAATGATTTTTGGTATTCTTCATTTAAATGGATAAGAAAAAAAGTATTATATTTGTATTGCTTAATGGTGCGTGGCTCCATATGTAGAGGGTAGTTAGGGTCTAGTTTAAGAATTGTTTTGATAAGGCGAGTGGCGGCATATTCGCGCGCTTCACCTGCATAAACTCTGGTGCTTGGAATGACAAGCCCTTTTGATTTTTCAGGCTTTATTAAAAATATACGTCTTTGTGCATCATATAAAATAATGGATACTTTTCGGTGCGATATGTTATATTGTAGGCTATGTCCTTCTGGTATGACCATGATTGGTTTGTCATGTTCATCCACAACTTCAATAAAAGCTTCACGCGTCGGTAATATATATGGGTAATTTTTCATGGTGAATATGTTTTTACAACAATCTATTATTATTAAGTTAAGCATTGATGATGTGGCCGATATTACAGCCATTGAACAACAGTGCTTTAGTATGCCTTGGAGTGCTGCGCAATGTAAACTAGCTTTTAGTCAAAAACATTTCTTTGCCTTTGGTATTAAATCAGCTGGTGCAGAGCAAGCTCTTTGGGGCTACGTTTCTTTTTATCAGGTTTTGGATGAAGTGGAAATACTAAATATTGCCATACTACCGCCATATCGTAAGTATGGTTTGGGCAAGCATTTATTGACAAATACCTTGCAAAACGCGCTCAAAATGGGTATGAAAAAAGCCGTACTTGAAGTGCGGGACAGTAATGCTCCAGCGCGCAAATTGTACGAAGGTGTTGGTTTTTTATGTGTTGGGAGAAGGCCAAAATATTATACCGATACCGCCGAAGATGCATTGATTTACGAGCTTGTTTATAAAAATTAATGCTCATATAAATGTTAATACGCTAAATTATTTAATTTAAATATATTATTTTTAGGAGAATACTATGTCAAAATTAATGGCTGCTAACTGGAAAATGTTTAAAACTAGAGCGGAGGCTACTGCCACCATATCTGAGCTTTGTAATAAACTTTCAAACTTGCCAAATGATAGGCAAGTTCTTGTTTTTGTTCCATTTACATCTATATTAGAAGCGGTAAATGCTGTTAGCGCCGCTACCCCCATTGCCATTGGCGCGCAGAATTTTTATCCCGCTGAAGAAGGTGCTTTTACTGGTGAAATTTCATTACCCATGGTAAAAGATGTGCAAGCCAAATGGGTATTGGTTGGTCACTCTGAGCGTAGGCATGTTTTTGGGGAAAATATTGATTTTATTGAAAAGAAGGCTAGTTATGCCCTTGAAAATGCCTTTAATGTGGTCTTTTGCATTGGTGAAAAACTCGATGAGCGCGAAGATGGTAAATTGCAAGATGTGCTCAAGGCCCAGCTTGATTGTTTAGCTAGCTTGGCTGGCAATATAAATGAAAATAATTTTGCTGTGGCTTATGAACCGGTTTGGGCCATTGGTACTGGCAAGGTGGCAGGGCCAGCAGAAATTTTAGAGGCACATGCCATAGTGCGTGAAATTCTTAAAGATAAAATGGGCTCACAAGGTGCTAATATTAAAATATTATATGGCGGAAGTGTGAAGCCAGACAATACAGCTGAAATAATAGGACTTGACAATGTAGACGGTGTACTGGTAGGAGGTGCATCTTTACAGGCTGAAAGTTTTGCACAAATTGTGCTGGCTTAATATATGCCCATCCATAGTGGAGGTTTTTTGTGCAAACACTTATTTTAACCCTGCATAGCATTGTGTGCGTCTTACTTGTTATTCTTGTGCTTTTACAAGCAGGTAGAGAAGGTATGGGCGTTATTTTTGGTGGCGGGGGCGGTTCTGTGTTCGGTAGTGGTGGTGCCGGTGGGCTACTATCTAAAATGACGGCTTTTATGGCTGTCTTATTTCTTTTTACTTGCCTTAGTTATACTTATGTTACAAGCACACCGCCGGCTGATGAGTCAGTTATTTTTAACACACCGCTTGAGCAAGCCCCTACGGATTCTACCGCTGCCCCTGCAGTAGAGCAAAATACTGCCCCTGTAGCACCGCAATTTAGTACCGATGCGGAAAAAGCAAAACCGTAGGACTAATTTTATAAGATTGATGACATAGCCTCGCTGCGTGACGTTTGGGTCATCCCCTTCCACCAGTGAGGTGTGTCGTCAATATAAATGGCTTTTTAGTCCTTTTAATTTCTGAATCTTTCCAAGGCTATGAGCAACGACTTCTCCAATAATCCTTTTGCCGTACTGCAAGATAAAGTCCTATCAAAAAGCAAGCCTTCTGCGCCACGTCCCAAGGTGCAAGAAAAATCCAAACAAGAAATTGAACCAGATATTTCTCTGGATGACAAACAATTATTTTTGCAGGCTGTGCACAATGCTAAGGCGAGCAAAAAACAAGCGAATCGTCATACTCCTTTGGCTGAATATGAAAGTTTTGGTAAATTAGGCTCCAAGGGGCAGGTGGGAAAAAAGAAGAAAAACCCTCCGAAGGTTAATAAAATAATCCCAACACCTACACAAGATAGCCAAGAAAAACCTCTAGATGATGATCAGGCCTTTTTTAAGGCTATGCAAGAAGTAACCCCACTTAACGGTAGAGGGCGCGATATTGTACCTGAAATTATTAGTATTGCACCAAAAAACATGCTGGAGCAAAACTACGAGCAGCTAATGGAAAGCCAAGTGGAATTTGCTCATGCTTTAAAAGGTGAGTATTTAGAGTGCCACGTGCTGGGGCTTGATGAAGCCATTATGAATAGTTTGCGAGCTGGTCAATATAGCCCTGAGGCACATCTTGATTTACACGGTTTAAACGCCGTGCAAGCTTATCACGCCTTGGTGAGCTTTTTTCGCAGCTCTTGGTATAAATCCCTGCGTACTGTGCTGGTGGTGCCCGGTAGGGGGAAAAATTCAGATCATGGCTTTGGCGTGCTTAGGGACAAATTGCAAACATGGCTTACACAAGAACCATTTAAACGGGTAGTTTTGGCTTTTTGTACTGCGCGTCCTGTAGATGGTGGGCCAGGTAGTGTATATGTGCTTTTGCGAAAATATAAGAAAAAAGGTAAAATTCAATGGGAAAGATTGCCATCTGACCCAGATTTGTTTTAAAAAATATTACTTTTCACTAATATCTATTTATAGTAGTATGTTGATACATCATGTTCATTTGATGGAGAAAATTTTTCTAATATGCGATGTCGACACTGAAAAATACAAGAACTACTTGTATAATGTTGTGCTTTTTCTTATACTGCCAACGATGTGCTCTATAATGCTTTTTGAACCATATTATTTTGGAGGTTGATTTGCCAGAAGATCGTGAAAATAAGATAAGTTGTAATAACTTTACTAATGAAATGGAAGTTGCACTTGAGGTAATCTCTGGAAAGTGGAAATCTACTATATTGTGGAATCTTTACCTTGCTGAAAAAATTCGCTTTAATGAATTTTTTAGGATTATTCCAGGTATTACTCAAAAAATGCTCACTCAGCAGTTGAAAAAACTTGAGGAAAATAAGCTTGTTATTCGTACCGTATATCCATCAACACCACCAACTGTTGAATATTCACTTACAGACTTAGCTAAGGATGTAATCCCCATTTTAGAAAATTTAAATCAGTGGGGAAAAAAAATTATTCAATCATATAACCAATAACTCCAGTCTAGCATCGTCTTAACTATTTAATATATCTAGCCTTGATAGGGCACCAAAAAGTTACTTTCCAACCTTTTTGTTTTTACCAAACAATAAAGTGCCTTCTTGTGCAATTGTTTTTCTATGCATATATACCCCCCAACGCACTTTTGGCGAAAACAATTTACAAAGGATAACACAATGAAAAGATTTACAATTCCAAGAGATACTTACTTTGGTGAAAATGCCCTTGAACATTTAAAAAGCCTCACAGGCAAAAAAGCTATTCTAGTCATCGGCTCTGAAAGAATGATTAAAGATGGTACCACTGCTCTTGTGCAAGCTAATCTTAAAGAAGCTGGTATTGATAGCACTATTTTCTGCGGTATTGAGGCAGATCCAAGTGTTGCCACTGTAATGCGTGGTGTTGAAATGATGAATGAATATCAGCCAGATATCATTATTGGTATTGGTGGTGGTTCACCTATTGATGCAGCAAAAGCCATGTGGATTTTCTATGAAAACCCTGAGTTTACCTTTGAGGAAGCAGCAAAACCTTTCAACTTGCCTACACTTCGCAAAAAAGCTTATTTTGTGGCTATTACCACCACTAGCGGAACAGGCACCGAAGTAACTGCGTTTTCCATCATTACAGATGAAAAAACAGGTACAAAGTACCCAATTGCTGATTACAATATTACTCCAGATGTGGCAATTGTTGATACAAACTTAGTTAAAAGCCTCTCTCCATTGCTTGTAGCTAATACTGGTATGGATGCCATTACACATTCATTTGAAGCCTATGTTTCTGTTGTAGCTAATCCTATTACAGATTCACTTGCAATTAAATCCATTGAAATGATTGTGGATAACGTGGTTAATTCCTACAACAATAATGACGATTCAAGAAAAGAAATGCATATAGCTCAGTGTATGGCTGGTATGTCATTTTCCAATGCCATATTAGGTATTGTACACTCCATGGCCCATAAGTCTGGTAAAATTTTCGATATACCTCATGGTTGCGCCAATGCTATTTATTTACCTTTTGTGGTTAAATATAATGCACAAGTTGCAGGTGAGCGTTACGCTCAAATCGCTAAATATCTTGGTCTTAGCGGTAACACAACCGAAGAATTAGTCGATGCTCTCATTGCAAAGCTTATGGAGTTGAAGGCTAAGATGAACATGCCAAAAACTATGCAAGAGTTTGGTGTTGATGAAAAAGACTTCTTAGCTCAGCTTGATGCCATTTCTGCCGCCGCAGTTGCAGACCCATGCACCAGCACAAATCCAAGAAGCATAGATGCTGAAACCATGGCAAAGCTATTCAAGTGCGCTTATTATGGTGAAGAAGTAAACTTTTAAGCAGTTACTAAAATGCTCTTGAGGTCATCATAAATGACTGAAAGGGCGCGATATGTAATAATAGTATGCTAAGTATTTTTAATTTACTTTTATTATGATGCAAGATTTTGACAAAAAAACTTGCTAACCTTAAAATAAAACCCCGCAAGGCTTGTGCTTTGTGGGGTTTTATT
>CAYJIU010000045.1:0-16195 GCA_964370305.1 uncultured Desulfovibrionaceae bacterium | reverse complement strand
GTGCCAAAGGTACATTTTCACGTATGGGCACATTGTGTTCACGAGCAACTTCTTTGATTTTTTCAGCAAGGTGGTCAGCACCTTTTGCTAAAACAATGGGGGCTGGAGCTTCTAACACATTGTAACTCAAAGCAATGGCAATGTGAGTTGGGTTTGTGATAACAACGTCTGCCTTAGGCACATCTTGCAACATACGCTTAGCCATTTGTTCCATCATTTTTTGACGTTGTTGTTGCTTAATTAGTGGGTCACCATCTGCTTGCTTACGCTCATCTTTTACTTCGTCCTTAGTCATTTTAATGCCTTCAAAGTATTGAAAACGACTTTGCCAAAGGTCAAAAGCAGCAATGGCAGACATGGGTATAAGCGTATAATATACCATAGTAAAACCAGTATTTAACATATAAGCAACCACACCGGGGGCCTCTTCATAAAACATAGGCAAAAAATTGACATATTCTTGGCTGATAATGATAGCAGGAACCATGGCAATAACTAAGGAAAGCAGTAAACTCTTTAAAAGACGAAATACGGTTTGAGGCGACATAAACATTTGTTTTAATGACTTAACTACATTAAACTTTTCCAGTTTAGGTTTGAAAACCTTAGTTGTCCACAAACTCCCCACCTGCAAACGCATGCATGCCCAAGCTGCAAAACCTAAGAAGAGTAAAATAGGCAATACAATCTTGGCAAGATAAGTAGAAATCCAAATAAATAGAGCATATACAGTTTCAGGGTCTGCTTGAAACTCAAAAGAACGAGTCAAAAAATGACGATATAAGCCCATAATTTCGCCACCCATTGTTTCAATCCACAAGAACAGACCCAAGAGTCCAGCAATTAAACTTACTAATTTACTAAGCTCCTGAGATTTTGGAACATTACCCTCGCTACGTTGTTTATTTATTCGTTTCGGGGTAGCTTCTTCCGTTCTACTGGGATCACTCTGACTTCCAAACATGGTCAATCCTATTGTTTAAGGTATAATGGGACTAGCTATGCGCATAATATTTGCAAGCATGGTATCAAGTCCCACCATATAATTTGACATAAACTCTGACATCATAACCAACATCATACCGAGGAATAAAAAACCTGCCCCTATTTTCACCGGAAAACCAATATCCATGATATTTACTTGAGGTGAAGTTCTGCTCACAAGAGCTAGGGCTAATTCTACCATAAATAGTGCCACCATAACTGGTGCGGCAATTTTTACGGCTACAACAAATATTTGTGAAGATAATCTAAGCACCTCAGTTAAAAGCATTTCACTAAGCACAAGCCCGCCAGCCGGCACCAGATGAAAGCTAAAAGCAAAGGCCCGAATCATATACAAATGCCCATCTAGGGCAAGAAAAGTCAAAATGGCAACCATCCACAAGAAAAAGGCTGTAATGCCGGTTTGATTACCGGTAAGCGGGTCAGCAAAGCTAATCATGGTAAAACCCATTTGAAAACCGAATAGCTCACCACCGGCTTGAATACCCATGAAAACAAAATTTATGCACATGCCAAGCACTAGACCAAGTACAAGCTCATTAGCAAAAAGTAGTAATAATTCAAACGGATGGGCAGGCATGGCCGTGCCGGGCAGAGCAAGATTAGGCCAGATACCAAGTGTAAACACTATGGTTGTGGCGGCCTTTACTTGTATGGGCACTCGTTCAGACGAGAATATGGGCAGCAAAAACATCACTATGCTCACACGCATAAAGGTGAGTAAAAAACTCAAAATAGTGACGGCTGGTATATTATAAATGTCCATGTAAGGGGTGGTTGCAAAGACTGGGCCAAAAAGCACGGCTCACAATTCAAAAGAGTATTTTATTTTCTCCCGCCTTTGTTTAACACTACTGCAATTTTATATTTTACCTTGTCTTGGCACGTGATTCCGATTTAAAAAAACTGAGAAGTTATCAAATTTTCAAAAGCATGGATTACCGCGGGAAAACGCTATATTTTTCATTTTTTAAGTAACTCCCGAAGCGTTTTTTCTCGTATCTCTGCTCTCTGTATCCGTAAGGTTCGCTTTGCTCACCTAACGGCTATGCCACTTCGTGGCACCCTTAGGGCAGGAATGACCCCAGATACAACGAAGGTCATCGAGGAACATCGCTTCGATATTTTTGCTTAAAAAATCATCCTAATAGCGATGTGACGCGGCAATCCATGTATTTAAAAAACATCATCAAGAGGAAATGTCATTTTGCAAATCGGAATCACGTGATATCTTGACAGGGTAACTACCTTTTTATTTGACAATTAATCAAAAAAGTTTTTCAATTATTTTATGTTACCACTACTAAACCTCCCCCCCATGCTAAACCTTGCCCTAACTGAGCTTGGTCACACTCTCAAACAGCGAAAGCTCACTTGTGCCGTGGCTGAATCCTGCACCGGTGGCCTTTTAGGTGCGTGCATAACCACTATCCCCGGTGCTTCGGCATGGTTTGCTGGCGGCATCATAGCATATGAGAATAGGGTTAAAATATCACAGTTACATGTACCAGAAGACATAATAAATGCGCATGGTGCTGTGAGTAGTGAATGTGTAATGCACATGGCAAGCGGCGTTTGCAAGCAGCTTGGAGCTGAGGCTGGCGTTAGCATTTCCGGCATTGCCGGCCCCGATGGTGGCACCGCACAAAAACCAGTGGGTACGGTTTGGATTGGATTTAATGTACTGGGAGTTACTTCGGCTAAGTTGTTTCAATTTCAAGGCAGCCGTGAGCATGTGCGCATGCAGGCAGCTGTACAAGCCATACAAGGGCTACTTGAACGAGTGTAGGCATATATTTAAGGCCTCTACATATGACTATGTAGAGGCCACAAATTAAACATCACGCAATTTTAACTTACTTTAATGAAGCGTTTACTTAAAATTATTGAAAGTTATATCCAGCTTCCAAAGCCTTAGCATTCTTAGGTATAAGCTTGGCGTAATGACTTGAAACAGTGCGGTTCAAAGCCTCTTGCACCACCTCCAAGGGTAGTGCTCCCGTAGCCTTAATCCATGCCCCAAGGGCCACCATATTAGCCATCTTTACAGAGCCAAGCTCATAGGCGATGTCATTAACCGGAATACATACACTATTCTTACTTTTATCCAATATTTCATCAGACTTAACATCAATAAGCGAGCTATTTACTATCTGCACTCCATCTTCAGCAAGGCGTGGTTGAAATTTATCCAACGAGGGCAAGTTCAAAACAATGGTAGATTTTGGGCTACGCACTATGGGTGAGCCCACGGGATATTCATCCATAACCACGGTGCAGTTGGCCGTACCACCACGCATTTCTGCGCCATATACTGGAATAAATGTCACATTTAAGCCATATTCCATGCCGGCTTGGGCTAGCAAATTACCAATGAGCATAACCCCTTGCCCACCAAAACCTGCCATGATAACATCTTGATATTTAGACATTTTCGCCACCTCTTGCATCTTTAAATACTCCCAGTGGGAATACGGGGATCATCTCTGTAGCGATGCGTTCATTAGCACTTATGGCATCCATGCGCCAATTGGTGGGGCAGCCGCATAATAGTTCCACAAAAGAATAGCCAATACCTGCTTCTTGAATTTCAAAACCTGTGCGTATGGCTTTTTTGGCCGCACGAATATTTTTTACTGAGTTTAAGGCGCAACGTGATGCATAGACCACACCGTCCAATTGAGCCATAATTTCAGTCATATGAATGGGGCCACCTTCAGTGCCCATACTCCTACCGGCAGGGGATGTGGTGGTTTTTTGCCCCACAAGAGTGGTGGGGGCAAGTTGTCCGCCAGTCATGCCATAAATAGTATTATTTACAAAGAAAGCGGTTATTTTTTCACCACGGTTGGCGGCGTGAATGGCTTCAGCAATGCCAATGGCACCCATATCACCATCGCCCTGATAGGCAAAAACAATACAATCAGGCCGCGCGCGCTTCACCCCTGTGGCCACGGCAGATGCGCGCCCGTGTGGGGATTCAATGCAATCAAGCACCATATAGTCATAAATAAAGGCAGAACAACCCACCGATGGCACAAGTATGGTGCGCCCAGCTAAATCCATTTCATGTAACACTTCAGTAATAAGTCGATGCGCTATACCATGGTGACAGCCAGGGCAATAGTGTGTTTGCTTATCGGCCTGCACCGGATTGGCATCAAATACAATTTCTTCATCTATATTTGGTATAATTGGATTTGTAGTCATTATTTTGCTCCCAAACATTTTTCGATAGGCTCCATAAGTGCGTCTGCACCAATGAATAAGCCTGGCAATATGCCATGCCAATCCACACTGCTATCTTTTAAGGCTATGCGTACATCTTCAACCATTTGTCCAAGATTTTGCTCAATCACCATAAAACGCTTACCCTTGGCTGCCAATGCTTGTAAATCAGCACTAGGGAAGGGGAAAAGCGTTACCGGACGCAAAAGACCAACCTTATGCCCCTGTTCACGCAAATGACGCACAGCACTTTGCGCAATACGTCCCACAGAACCATAGGCCACAACCACAAGCTCAGCGTCATCACAATCTGTCATAATTGATCTGGCCTCCACCTGCATGGCGGCATACTTTTCGCGCAAAAGTTCATTGCGCGCAGCCAAGGCACCCTCAGCTAAGTAAACAGATTTTAACAGACGTGTATTGCTATCAGTGCGATTTTTATAGCCTTCTACCCGCCATGATGCAGCTTGTTCCATCAAGCCTTCGGCACCGGGGGCATCGGCATGGGGTTTGCGCAAAATGGGCTCTTTAATTTGCCCAATAATGGCATCACCCAAAACCACAACAGGATTGCGATATTTAAATGTTAGGGTAAAGGCATCAAACATTAAATCATAGCATTCTTGAGCAGTGGCCGGAGCTAGCACAAGGGTGCGATAATCACCATGCCCACCGCCTTTAACAGCCTGAAAGTAGTCACCTTGTGACGTTCCAATATCCCCAAGGCCTGGGCCACCACGGCTCATATTTACAATTACACCGGGGATGTGGCTACCCGCTAGATACGAAATACCCTCTTGCATGAGCGAAATGCCACAACTAGAAGATGAAGTCATAGCCGCAATACCACAAGAACCAGCCCCAAGCACCATATTAATGGAACCAATCTCACTTTCAGCTTGTACGAAGCTACCCCCCACTTTTGGTAAAAGTGAGGAAAGGGCTTCTGGTATTTCATTTTGTGGGGTGATGGGATAGCCAAAATAGCAGCGGCATCCTGCATCGATGGCTCCAAAAGCTATGGCCTCATTGCCCTTAACCAGTATACGCTCATCTTTTGTATTACTTGGTGCGCTCATTATGCACCTTCCTTTTGTTTTTTAAATACCCGAATGGCTACATCCGGACAAATTAAGCCACACGATGCACAGGCTGTGCATTTTGGTGCATTATCTTCTGTAATTTCAACAACCTGATAGCCTTGACGATTAAAGCGTTCGGCCTTGGTTATGATACTTTTAGGACACACGGTGGTACAGAGCAAACACCCCTTACATCGCTCCTCTAAAAAGGCTACTCTTGCCATATATACTCCTTAAAGATTTGTTATATAGTAATTCATTAAAAAAATTAAGTTTTCATAAATTGCCGGCTAATAAATCAGCATGGCATCGCCATAAGAAAAAAATCTATATCCTTGCTCCACGGCCTTGGCGTAGGCATTTAAGATGCGCTCACGCCCAGCAAAGGCAGAGACCATCATAATAAGCGATGACTCCGGCAAATGAAAGTTAGTAATAATCCCATCAACCACCTTAAAGCCCCGCCCTGGATACAAAAAAATATCCGTCCAGCCGGCGAAAGGTTGTACCTTGCCACATAGCTCAGCAACACCCTCCAAAGCCCTGACCGAAGTTGTACCAACGGCAATAATAGGCCTTTTTTCAGCCTTAGCCTTAGCAATGGCATTGGCCGTGGATTCTGGCACTTCTATATATTCTCTATGCATACGATGACTACGAATATCATCACTGCGCACCGGACTAAAAGTACCATAGCCAACATAAAGCGTTACTTCTGCCCACTCACAACCGTGTGAAATCAAGTCATTATGTAAGGTTTCAGTAAAGTGTAAACCGGCCGTAGGTGCTGCCACTGAGCCTGTTTTATCAGAACGCGCAAATATTGTTTGATAGCGGGTTTGATCTTCATCATCATCGCTACGCTTAATGTACGGGGGTAGCGGTATATGACCGGTGGCAGCAAAGGCCTCGGCCAAATCCCCCCTCCAAGAAAGCAAGACTCTTCTTTGCCCAAAAGGGCCGGATTCAAGTACTTTTACGCAAATACCCGCACCAAATAAAAATTCATCACCATCATTTACTCGCCCACCAGCACGCACAAGGCCGCTGGCTTCAGCAGCATACCAGCCATCCTTATGCTCAAGCGGCATAGCATCTGCCGTAACCAAGGGCAAGGGAGTCAAAAGTAAAAATTCTACCTTACCTCCAGAAGAGCGCGTACCCAAAAGACGTGCTTGCAATACTCGGGAATTATTGACAATAAGCAAACAATCCGATGGTATATATTGCCCCAACTCCGAAAATTGCGTATGCTTAAAATCATTTTGCAATGCACGTGGCATGACCATAAGCCTTGACGCTCCGCGTTGTTCAGGGGGGTATTGCGCTATCAAATCTTCAGGCAAATCAAACTGATAAGATGCACGCAAATAATCTTTTTCATCAATAAACATTCTACTGTCCTTACATACAATCAAAAAGAAATAACATAAAAAACTTGGCTTGTCAGCATATGCCTTCATGGGGTAATATGCTAGCGTACGACATAATTTAAAACTTTTTGGAGCACATGATGGATCCATACTCCTCACCCTATATATTCGACGAGCACAGTCACTTCAAAAATACCAGTATACACCTTGGGGTTTGTGGCTCCATTGCGGCCTTTAGAGCTCTTGATTTAGTCCGCTGGTGGCTTGCAAACAAGCTCCATGTAAGTGTCACCCTAAGTGAATCTGCACAAAAATTTGTCACCCCTCTAAGCTTTGAGGCTTTGGGCGCTGCGTCTATATATACTGACATGTGGGAAAAAGAAAGTGTTTTTGCACACCTAGAACCGGGGCAAATCTGCAAAGCCATGATCATAGCTCCGGCCACCGCCGCAACCATTGCTCATCTAGCCAGTGGCAGTGCTCACACCCTACTCTCTTGCCAAGCTCTAGCTTTTGATGGCCCAATTATTTTGGCCCCTGCCATGAATCCACGTATGTGGGCCAATACAGCAACACAAGAAAATATTGCAAAATTGCAAGCCCGCGGCGTACAAATTATTGTGCCAGACTCAGGCAATACCGCCTGTGGAGATGAAGGACAAGGCCGCCTTGCAGATTTGCGTCATATCTGGTTAAGCTCACTTAAGGCCATAACCATCCAAGATATGAAGGGGATTAAGCTTATGCTCACCCTTGGCCCCACCAGAGAGCAGTGGGATGCAGTGCGTTATTGGTCAAACCCATCCACTGGTAGTATGGGGGCTTCGCTAGCTATGGCGGCTTGGTTGCGCGGAGCAGAGGTACACGCCATATGTGGCCCAGTGTCAAATACGCAATGCTATTTCCCACCCGATATAAAACGCTATGATGTTGTTTCGGCTAAGGATATGTACGATGCAGCTCAAGACATTTGGCCGCATATGAACGCTGGTATGTTTACTGCTGCCGTGGCGGACTTTTCTCCACAAAATAATTATACATCCACCAATGAAAAATTCAAAAAACATAATGCCAACGACGGTTTAAATATAAACTTTGCCCCTAATATTGATATATTACGCACCCTTTGTGAACGCAAAAAACCAGAGCAAAAAGTTATGGGCTTTGCCGCTGAAACTAGTGCAGACTTATTAAATGTGGTACGCGCAAAGCTAAAGCACAAAGGTGCTGATATGTTAGTAGGTAATAATATTACTAGTGCCGGATCTGGCTTTGCCTCACCCACCAACGAGGTTGTAGTTATAGACAGGCATGGGCGTGAAGAAACTTGGCCCATATTACCAAAAATGACAGTAGCATGGAGGCTATGCACATGGCTTCTGGACATGTAAACATTCCCCCGCACTTAATGCCATGGCAACAACATGGTGTTGATTATATATTGGCTAAGGATGAACTGCCTCAAGGTTTGTCCATCTGTCATGCAATACAAAAAGAGCCGCCCAGACGAGCTGCATCGCCCAAGCAAACTTCGCTTAGACAAACTGCCCCCCCAAGGCAAATGCCCGCACAGGCTCCCCCACCGGTAGAGCAAACGCCAAGACCCACTCAAAACACCCACACGCATTTTGTACCAATGGCGCAGTGGCCAACACCTTGGCAAGAGCTTATGGCAAAAACAGCCCATGCCCCCGTGGTTTGGACTTATTGGAGCCTTGGGGATGATCTTTCTGGCAATGCCAAGGCCGAAAGGCGTGATTTTTTGCGCAAAATATTAAGTGAACTGGGCCACCCACGGGGCACAAATACATTTTGGCCCGTGGCCTTGCCTGACCATAACAGGTCGGAATTAATAGCTAACCCACAAGCCTTTTGGTCTGGTGCGCAAATGCTAAAAGCAAGGGCAGTGGTAGCCATGGGGCAAGCTGCAACCAAGGTACTTGGTTTACCCAACAATTTGCGACCATTTATGCAAACTAGGCATAATGGTTGTTTTGTTGTAGTTTTGCGTGATGTGGATTTTTTAATTGAAGAGCCGCACCTTTATGGCAATGTGCGAGAATTTTTGCGTAGCAGCCTTGCCCCCTTTGCCAATTATGCATCGGCGAACACAATTAAGCCTTAAAAATCATTCACGTTGTTATAGTTTTAAAAATATTTTCTTTCAAATGTTTACCATGTTTTGCAGTGCTGACACGGCATTGTTTCAAATTTATTTACAAAAAATTTTATTTCAACAATGTCAGTGTGTGAGGTTGGGGAATGTTTTTTGAGCAATTAGCCGGCGGTGAAGCAACGCGGAAGTGCCGAGCCGCGAAAAAAACTTTACCGAACTTCGCACACGGACGTATAGATTTACAAAATTAGAATGATGTGGCAGTGCTGACCAAGCTTAAAAATAAAGTACCGTGCATATTTGCCATTTATCTAAAAATACCATAAAACCACCTCATGCATTTTCATCTTATAAGTCTTTTCCCTGAGTTTTTTAACTCTCCCCTGCAAATGTCTCTCATGGCTAAAGCGCAAGCAAATGGCCTCATTAGCATTGACATACACAACCCGCGCGAGCATGGATACGGTCTACACAAAGCCGTAGATGACCGCCCCTATGGTGGTGGCCCCGGCATGGTGTTTATGCTTGAACCACTCCTAAAAACTTTACGCTCCATCCCAAAAACGGGAAGAATTTTAGTACTTTCTCCGGCGGGTAAGCCATTTAATCAAAGCATGGCCAAGGAGCTTGCCCATGAGGAGCATTTAACGCTTGTTTGTGGTCGCTATGAAGGTATTGACGCACGCCTAGCGGATATTTTACCCGTTGAATACGTGAGCATGGGGGATATGGTGCTAAACGGGGGCGAAGTACCAGCCCTAGCCATTATGGAGTCAATTGCCCGTTTAATTCCAGGTTTTATGGGTAAGGATGAATCTGGCACCGAAGAAAGCTTTGCCAAAGGCCTTTTGGAATATCCGCACTATACCAGACCAGAAACTTTTGAAGGCCATAGCGTTCCTGCTGTTTTGCGCGGAGGAGATCACCAAAAAATCGCCGCATGGCGCAGAGAGCAATCCCTAGCCCTGACTTTAAGCAAGAGACCTGATATATTTAATGATGCTGAACTCAAATTAAGTGATGTAAGTTTTTTAAATGCACAACCAAGAACCCGTGCAGGGCGCAATCTATACATAGCACTTGTGCATCATCCTGTAATTATTGAAGGTAAATATTCTGGCACCTCATCCTTAACCAACCTTGATATCCATGATATTTCGCGCTTGGCAAGGACATATGGCCTAGGTGGTTTTTATGTTATTACCCCTCTAAAGGATCAGCAAGACATACTCAATGATATTTTGCAACACTGGCTACATGGGCCGGCCAAAAAAAATCATGCGGATAGAACCGAAGCCCTAAGCCTAGTGCATCCAGCAATGTCCATTGAGGAAGCCATAAATCATATGACAACATTGTGTGGGCGCAAGCCACTTATGTGGGGTAGCTCTGCTCAATGGGGAGAAAGCATTAAAAGCAGCGTAAAAGGCCCTCTACCTGACTATCTTTCCTTTGCAGCTGCAAGGGACGAATTACAAAAAAACAATGCCCTTTTGTTGTTAGGCACAGGCCACGGCTTGGCACCGGAAGTATTACAAAGCTGTGATGGATTGCTTAGACCAGTGCGCTTTTTGGGGGATTATAATCACCTTTCGGTGCGTTCAGCTGCGGCCATCATGCTTGACCGTATATTGCAAGATATTTATTGATTTTTCAGACTGCTGACAAAGTCATTGGGGTGGAAACCTTAAAAATAATTCATTCACACAAGCGAAATAACGTGAGAACAGGGGATTAAAATCAAAATAATTTGGCCTGAGCATCAGTGGAGTATTGCACTGACTTATCTTTGATTTCTAGCGTGGCCTCAACAGTAGATTTTACTACCACGTTTTGTATGCAAATATCCACAAAAGTCTTTTCATCAATAACAGTTACGCCCAATTGTTGCGCTTTTTCAAGTTTGCTACCAGCCGCCTCACCAGCCACAAGATAATCAAGCTTCTTACTCACAGCACTAACAACCTCAGCCCCTGCAGAGATAGCCAACTCCGTAGCCTTAGTCCTAGGCATACTCAAGCTACCAGTAAATAATACTTTTTTACCAGACAATGCGCCACCAGTATTTTGTGATTCCTGGGCCATGGGATTAAGGCCCAGTGCTCTCAATTTTTGGAGTAATTCAATATTGCTTTCACTTTCAAAAAAAGCCCTAATGGACGTTGCAACCTCTGGCCCAATATCTGGCAAGCTCATAAGCTCAGCATGTGTGGCACGGGATAAAAGCTGCATATTACTATAGTTTTTTGCTAGCAAACGCGCAGTTTGTTCGCCCACATGACGAATACCCAAGGCAGAAATAAAACGCGCAAGGCTTGCATCTTTTTTAGCTTTAGCAAAGGCCGCCACAAATTTTTTAGCTAGCACCTCACCCATACGCTCAAAATCAAGTAGTTCTTCAACGCTTATAGCAAATAAATCTGCAACATTGCGTACCTTTCCCGCAGTAACAAGTTGCTCAATCCATTTTTGACCAATGCCTTGAATATCAAGTCCGGCCTTGGATACAAAGTGCTTAATACTTTGCATAATTACCGCAGGGCACGATACATTATTGCATCGCCATGCAGCTTGGCCATCTTCGCGCTGTGCCGGCTCAAGGCACACGGGGCAAGTATGTGGAAAATCATATTCTTTTGCATTATCCGGTCTAAGGCTATGCACTGGCCCCACCACTTCTGGTATTACATCGCCAGCTCGTTGCACAATGACCGTATCACCCAAGCGCACATCTTTATTTTTAATTTCATCTTCATTATGCAAGGTGGCACGACTAACCATCACTCCACCCACATTCACAGGCTCAAGCACGGCCACTGGCGTTAAAACACCCGTCCTACCGACCTGAATTTCAATGGATTTTAATAAAGTCTGCACCTGCATAGCCGGAAACTTAAACGCCACTGCAAAGCGCGGAGCACGGGCTGTAAAACCTAAAACCACTTGTGCTTCAAGATTATTAAGCTTTATAACAGCTCCATCTATTTCCATAGCAAAGCTTTCTCTATTATTTTGCACACTTTGAGCATAATCAAGCACAGCGGCAGAACTTGTATATACTTGCCCCTTAGGCGGCGTGGAAAATCCATATTTAACAAGAGCTTGCATAAGTTCACCATGTTTTTGCCAAGGTGGTTGCAAGCCAAAATCCACCCGCCCAACGCCATAAGCAAAAAAACGCAAAGGCCTTGCCGCCGTAACCCTCACATCAAGGTTACGCACAGCCCCCGCCGCCGCATTACGCGGATTGGCAAATATTTTTTCACCCTTAGCTTCTTGTTTGGCATTGAGTTTGGCAAAGTCATCCTTACAAATAACCACCTCACCCCGCACCTCTAAAAGCGTTGGCAAAGCAGTTTCTGCCAAAAGACGTAATGGTATATTCTTAATGGTTCTAATAGCTTCAGTTACCACTTCACCCACTTCACCATCGCCGCGCGTAAGTGCTGCCACAAGCTCACCATGTTCATAAATAAGCTCAAGGGCTAAGCCATCAAGCTTTGGGTCGCACCAAAATTCAAGCTCATGCGCTGGCCCAAGTTCAGGCAAAGCCCGTTGCATCCTCTGCACCCAGTCATGCCACTCAGCAGCATTAAAGACATTATCAAGCCCGTACATAGTCTGGCTGTGCGCCCTTTTGTCAAGCTCACTCAATAAACTTCCACCCACCCTACTCGTGGGTGAATTAGCCAAGCGATGTGCCGGAAACTTTGCCTCCCAAGCTTGTAATCGCTTAAACAAAGCGTCATATTCAGCATCAGAGATGATGGGGTCATCCAAGGTGTGATAGCGATAATTATGCTCATCCAATTGGCGCACAAGTTCTTGCATATCGCGCAGTTGCTCGGCACTTGGTTTATTATCACTCAAAGTCATACAAAGCCCCAATCCTTACCATAAATTCTTAGAAGGATTACCAAAAGTCCCCGCATACCGCTGTAAAAATTCATCCTTACTATAGCTATGTAACTGTGTACCATAATGCTCAATGGCAAAGCTTGCAGAAGTTGCACCAACCTTGGCCGCATCAAAAATATCCATTCCTGCGTACAAACCTTTAAGTAAACCAGCACGATGTGCATCGCCGGCACCTGTTGGATCAAGCACTTGCGAAACCTTCACCGCAGAAATTTCCTCTTTTTTGCCTTCACCCATAACCACAGAGCCCTGTTCACCCAAGGTAGTAATACAATATGTGGGCATGGCCTGAATTTCCGCCGCCGTCTTACCAGTTTTTTGGCAAATCATTTCAAGCTCATAATCATTAATGGTCAAAATATATGCTCCGTCAATGCCACTTAATAAATCATCAGCATCAAGCACTGGTAATTGTTGGCCAGGGTCATAAATATAGCGCAAAGCATTATTTTTATAATATGCAGATAAGGCTTGCATGTCATTCATATTACCCGGAGAAACTATGGCTAAGTCTGTATCTTTATTTAATTTTGGAAAGCTATACTTACAAGGCAAAGTCATGGCCCCTGGGTAAAATCCGGTAATTTGATTATTGTCTAAGTCCGTGGTGATATAACATAAAGCAGTAAATAGCTCGTCATCTTGCACTATACCATCAAGGGGTAGGCCTAAGTCACCCATGCGTTTAGCATATGGGCCAAAATCACGTCCCACAGATGCAAGCACCAAGGGATATTCACCGAGCAAAGCTAAGCTATAGGCGATATTTCCAGCACAACCGCCAAACTTTTCCTCCATGCGATCCACCATAAAACTAATGCTAATCATATGAAGTTTGTCCTGCACAATGGCATCCTTAAACTTACCTTGAAAGGTCATAATTCTATCAAATGCCATGGAACCAGAAATATAAATTGCCATAATACTATCCTTTTTAAATTTATTTCCTCAGAGCTTTCTGGGGGAAATTTTTGAAAAAATTTCCCCCAGCACCCCTTAAAAACTTTTAACGCCCTTAATACTTACCCCAAAGGGTAAATATTAAGGGTGTCATTTAAGTATACGACTTTCTAACTTGTAGTAAGAAATGTTTTTTATGTAATAATTCACTGGATTACATAATCATAACGATTTACTTTTTTAACGCCTTATCTATGAGGCTACGAAAGCGAGTAAATATATAACGACTTTCCACCGGGCCTGGTGAAGCTTCAGGGTGATGTTGCACTGCAAAAATAGGCAATGTTTTATGCGCAAAACCTTCTAATGTATTATCATTTAAGTTTATATGGGTAATGTCTACATCGGGCACATTGGATAAGTCCACACAAAAACCATGATTTTGTGAAGATATCTCCACATGACCGGTGGTTAAATCCTTAACCGGATGATTTCCACCATGGTGGCCAAATTTAAGCTTGGTGATTGTTCCACCAACGGCGCGGCCCAAGAGCTGATGCCCAAGGCAAATACCAGCAATGGGATATTGCTTAGTAAGCTCTGTAATAATGGCAATTTCATCCTCAAGCACAGCAGGATCACCCGGGCCATTGGAAAGAAAAACAGCCTGCGCCCCCGATGCTTTTACCGCTGCGGCACTAAATGTTGGCGGAACAACAAGCATATCAAATCCTTGTTGCTCAAGTATGCGCAAAATATTCCACTTTATACCATAATCATAAACCACAAGGCGCGGGCCTTCGTTTGGCCAAGCATAGCTTCCATCGGCACCAAAACTTACCGCTGCTGTTCCATTGCCAGTCCAAGTGTAAGGCTCCTTAGGCGCGACGTGCTCCACAAGGTTTTGCCCTTGCATGGAAGGCATGGCATTGGCTCTTTTTTTAAGTTCCTCCACATCAAGGCAAGTGGTGGAGATAACCCCGCGCATGGCCCCATTAATACGAATATGGCGCGTCAATGCCCGTGTATCAAGACCTTCCACACCGGGAATATTATTTTGCATCAAAAAATCAGGCAAAGACATGGTCGAACGCCAATTGGATGGCTCCTTACAACATTCCTTCACCAATAGTGCCGATACATGAACCTTTTGCGATTCCATATCTTCATGATTTATGCCATAGTTGCCAATAAGTGGATAAGTCATGCAAACCATTTGTCCACAATAGGAAGGGTCAGTTAATAATTCCTGATAACCGCTCATGCCGGTATTAAAAATTACTTCCCCCCCACCATCTATGGGGCCGGTAAAGGATTTTCCTGTAAGATTAAACCCATCTTCTAAAACTAACAGTGCTTTCATAATATGCTCTTTTTTTATTATCGATCCAATAAAAAATTTATTTGCAAATACAACTCTAAAATAATTACTATATATTTACACGCCTTAACCGCGTATTATGATCTTGCATAATATTCTTGCAAGCTTTCCACATGCACTTCACCATCAAGCTTAGCCCCTAGGGCACGGGCTGTGGCTTTGGCCCCTGAAAGTGTTGTGCAATACGGTATACCAAAGGCTAAAGCCGTGCGGCGAATGGTCTTTGAATCCTGAGTGGTAAGCTTTCCAGATGCAGTATTTACCACCAATGAAATTTCATTATTCTTGAGTAAATCTACTACATTAGGACGACCTTCATATACCTTAAGCACGGTATCAACATTAAGCCCCTCTGCTTGAAGTAATTTTGCCGTGCCGCGGGTGGCGATGAGCTCAAAACCTTGTGCAGCAAACATTTTTGCCACTTCCGGTAAAAATGCTTTATCTTTATCATTTACTGAGAGGAAAACCTTTCCACGGCGAGGCAAAGCTTGCCCTGCGGCTAGCTGGCTTTTGAAAAATGCTTCTTCAAAAGTAAGACCCATGCCCATAACTTCGCCTGTGGAGCGCATTTCCGGCCCAAGGAGTACATCAACACCTGTAAAGCGATTGAAGGGAAATACCGCTTCTTTAACACAATAAAAACCGCCCTTGCGCATAGACCACGGATCAAGCTCTTCTAAGCTTTTTCCAAGCATGACTTGGGTTGCAAGATATGGCAATGGTACACCGGTGGCCTTAGCCACAAAGGGTGCTGTGCGAGAAGCCCTTGGGTTTACCTCAAGGATAAAAATTGTATCATCCTTAATGGCAAACTGAATATTCATAAGCCCCACAACCCGCAATTCACGGGCCAAAGCCTCAGCTTGCAAGGCAATGTTGGCCACATGATCATATGAGAGAGAAAATGAAGGCAAAACACAAGCCGAATCGCCAGAGTGTATGCCAGCTTCTTCAATATGCTCCATAATACCGGCTATATAGACTTCTTCACCATCGGAGAGCGCATCCACATCCACCTCAATGGCATGCTCTAAGAATTTATCAATAAGTATGGGATGTTCTAAATCCTCTGCCACATGATTGGCAAAATATTCGGCAAGCTCTGCACTATCATAAACAATAGCCATGGCCCGCCCACCAAGTACATAACTTGGACGCACAACCACAGGATATTCAATTTGCTCAG
>CAYJIU010000044.1:0-16330 GCA_964370305.1 uncultured Desulfovibrionaceae bacterium | reverse complement strand
TCATCAACTTAAGACTCCTGCGCAATTCATTGTGCGGGGTCTTATGGAGCGTTGACGATAGTCAAGTTATTGATTTTTGTGCATTGCAGCCCGAAAACTTGTTTTCGTAAGCGGCGCAAATTTGCAAAGCAAATTTAACGTCTAAGACTATCTGCACAATTGTGCAGTGGTCTTAAAATATCAGTGTAATATAAAAAGCTTTGCAACGCAAAACATACCTTGGTACGCAAAGTTTATTGTAAAATTATAACTGTAACTATGTAAAAAGAGAAGGAATAATATGCCAAAAGTGGCCATAGTAGGTGCTGGGCTTGCCGGTTGCGAATGTGCTCTGGTGCTGGCAAAATACGGTTTAAATGTTAGTCTTTTTGAACAAAAGCCTGTGCATATGTCCGCCGCACATCAATTAAATGATTTGTCTGAGCTTGTGTGCTCAAACTCCTTGCGTTCCAATGAGCTTGCCACGGGTATTGGACTGTTGAAGCAAGAAATGCGCGAGCTGCAAAGCCCATTTATGGCTATGGCTGATATGTGTACCGTGCCAGCGGGCAAAGCTCTTGCCGTGGACAGGGAGCTTTTTGCCAAAGGGGTTACAAAGTCCATTGAAGAAAACCCACACATAACACTACATAGACAACAAATTCAAAGTCTTGACGATGAATCCATAGCTGATTTTGAATATATTGTCATTGCTGCTGGGCCTTTGGCTTCGGATAGCTTGGCCGCATCCTTGGCTGAAAAAATTGGTCATAAGCAACTCTATTTTTATGATGCCATCGCCCCCATAGTTAGTGCAGAATCTCTTGATAGAAATATTATTTTTAGAGGGTCGCGCTATCAGGAACCGGAGGAAGCCGCCATCCACGGGGAATATTTAAATTGCCCTATGGAAAAGGATGAATATTTAACCTTCTATCATAATTTACTTAATGCCGAAAAGGTGCAAACAAAAAACTTTGAGCAAGAAGTGCACTTTGAAGGATGTATGCCCATTGAAGCCTTGGCTGCAAGAGGTGAACGCACTTTAACCTTTGGCCCGCTAAAGCCAGTGGGTTTTATTGATCCGCGCACAGGCCGCCGCCCCTATGCCATTGTGCAACTGCGCACAGAAAATTTAAATCAGAGCATGTATAACTTGGTTGGTTGCCAAACCAAGCTGACCTATAAAGCTCAAGAGCAAGTTTTTAGAACTATACCTGGTCTTGAAAAGGCAGAGTTTGTGCGCTTTGGCAGTATGCATCGCAATACATATGTGAACGCTCCAAGGGTGCTTGATGCAGAGTTATGCCTTATGGGACAGAAAAAAATTCGCTTAGCTGGGCAAATAACTGGCGTAGAAGGTTATGTGGAGTCGGCGGCATGCGGGCTTTGGGTTGCGTTATTAATTATCGCACAAGAACAGGGAAAAACTCTTCATTTACCGCCAGTGCAAAGTGCGTTTGGGGCATTACTTATGCACTTACAAACAGAGGTAAAAAAATTTCAGCCATCTAATGCACATTTTGGGCTTATGCCAGAGCTTGAGGAGCGAGCCAAGAAAAAGGAGCGCAAATTATTATATAGTAAGCGAGCGCGTGAGTGCTTTGCCGCTTGGCTTGCGCAAATTACACTGGATGATGTGGGTTAGGATACATCTTTTTATTAACTTTTCAGTTTCAAGTATTGACAGTGCTGGCTTTGACTGTAAAAATATTTCTTTATTTGCTAACTACACCTAGGCGCATACATTCGTGGGGATAAACTTAAATTTTATTAGAAATATTTCCCCTCAAAAAATTAAAGGAAAGATCATGTTCGACATAGAAACTCAAATGGCCCAAATAAAACGCGGTATTGCTGAACTTATCGACGAGGCAGAGTTGCGCAAAAAAATTGCTCGTGGCAAGCCGCTAACCATTAAAGTTGGCTTTGATCCTACAGCTCCGGATTTACACCTAGGCCATACTGTTGTTATGCATAAGATGCGCCATTTTCAGGAGCTTGGGCATAGAATTGTATTTTTAATTGGTGATTTTACAGGCTTGATTGGCGACCCCTCAGGCCGCAACGAAACCCGCCCCCCTCTAAGCCGAGAGCAAGTACTTGCAAATGCTGAAACATATAAAAAACAAGTATTTAAAATCCTCGATCCAGAAAAAACTGTGGTTGATTTTAACTCCGCATGGCTAGATAAAATGGGTGCTGCTGATTTTATTCGTCTTGCATCGCGCTATACTGTTGCGCGTATGCTTGAGCGTGATGATTTTGAAAAACGTTATAAAGAACAAAGACCCATTGCTGTTCATGAATTTTTATACCCATTGTGTCAGGGTTATGACTCAGTGGCCTTAAAAGCTGATGTGGAAATGGGTGGCACTGATCAAAAATTTAACTTACTCGTTGGGCGGCATTTACAAAGCCAATATGGAATTGAGCCACAATGCATTATCACACTGCCTTTGCTAGAAGGCGTTGATGGTGTGCGTAAAATGAGTAAATCTTATGGTAACTACATAGGTATTGACGAAAGCCCCAGCGATATTTTTGGTAAGGTAATGTCTATTTCTGATGAGCTCATGTGGCGTTATTATGAACTGCTTTCTACCGAGAGTTTAGAAGATATAGCCAAGAAAAAATTAGCCGTAGAAAAAGGTGAAATCCACCCCAAGGCCGCCAAGGAAGACTTGGCCGAAGAAATGGTGAGCCGTTATCACTCAGAAAGTGCCGCCAAGGAAGCAAGGCAAGGCTTTACAGCCGTATTTGTTAAAGGCGGAGTGCCAGACGATGCCCCCACGCATAGTTGCACTTGTGGCGAAGACAGCGTGCCCCCTGTATTTTTAGAGGCGGCAGGCCTTGTAAAATCGCGCGGTGAGGCCAGAAGGCTAATTAACGAAGGGGCATTTTCCATTGACGATGTACGCTGTGATGATGCCAAAAGCCCGCTACAAGCTGGTTCATATGTTATCCGTTTAGGTAAAAAAAGGTTTTTACGACTTGAGGTAAAATAAATTTATGCGCAAGCTTTATGTGGCAATGGTGGGATTACCGGCCCGAGGCAAAAGTACGCTAGCTAAGCGTATTTGTGAGAACTTGCGCGCCGAAGGCACCAAGGCTGCTATTTTTAATAATGGCGACGTGCGTCGTGAGCTGGTGGGTGCTGATTCAACCGCTGCGGAGTTTTACTCAGCGGATAATTCTCAAGGGCGAGAAGCTAGGGAATATATAGCCTTACAAAATATGAAAACAGCCCAAGCCTTCTTAGCTGAGGGTGGAGATGTGGCCATTTTAGATGCCACTAATACCAGCCGTGCCAGAAGGCAAGTCATCCTGCAAACCTTAACTGACTATCCGGTGCTTTTCATAGATTGTGTTAATGAAGACCCGCTTTTGCAAGATAATTTTACTCGTGCTAAGAGTAAGCTTCCGGAATTTCAGTCTATGCCCGAAGAAGAAGCCTTAAAAAGCTTTCATGCGCGCATAGCTTATTATGAACAAATATATGAGCCTGTGGGCCTTGATGAAAAATACTGGATGTGCGTTGATGCCACGGCCAACCGTATTTTAGCTGAATGTCCTTGCGACTCCCCACACTATCCGGCCATACGCGACGTGGTGGTTTCCATGTGGGTGCGTAACCTTTATCTTATAAGACATGGACAAACTCAATTTAACCTTGAAGGACGCATAGGTGGAGATCCATCCCTAGCTGAAAAGGGATTTAAACAGGCGCAAAGCTTGGCTGAACACTTGCAATATGCTGAAATTCCTTGGATATTTACTTCAACTCGTCTGCGTTCAAATCAAACTGCCGCCCCTTTATTAAAGGATAGACCAGAGTGTAACATCATGCCCATGAAGGAATTTGACGAAATATGGGCTGGTGACTGCGAAGGCATGCGCTATGAAGATATTCGCACCCAGATGCCAGATGTCAGTCAGGGCCGCCGCGCCAATAAGTATACCTATGCCTACCCCAATGGTGAAAGTTATGCCACCTTGCGTGAGCGTGTGCGCAGAGGGCTTAGGCGCGCATTATTTATTGCTGGTGATTCTCCTTTGCTTATAGTGGGGCATCAAGCTGTAAATAGGGTTATTCTTTCACTTTTTTTATTGCAGCGTAGTGAGGATATACCCTTTATATATATTCCACAAAATCAGTATTATCATATATCCACCACTCCAAGGCACAAGCTTTTTGAGTTGGTAAAGTTTTTCTAGCGTTTAACATAAGTGAGGCCCCATGACTGAAGATATGATGAATTTTGCCTTTATTCGCAAAGAGCCAGCCCCGCCTAAAAATCGCCGTGTGGGCATTATTGGTGCTGGGCCTTCTGGTCTTGCTGCTTGTGGTTATTTAGCCTCGCATGGTTATCAGGTGGATGTGTATGACAAGCTACCCAAGCCCGGCGGACTTATGTTATTTGGTATTCCTGGGCATCGTATTCCTTCTGAGCGTATTCAACGTGGTACCAATTTGCTTGCCAGAAATTATGGGGTGAATTTTCATAACCAAACCAAGGTATGTTGCTCAAATCCATTGTTTGAGGAAGAAGGCGACCACTTTTCGCAAGATATGCGCAGTCTTGATGAATTGGTAGAAAAACACGATGCCATCATCATCTGTACTGGTTCATGGAAGTCACGGCGCATGGAAATTGAAGGTGAAACTTTAAATAACGTCCTTTCGGGGTTGGAATTTCTTTTCCCCATTCGGGCTGCGCGCTACGGGCGGGCCAATGTTCAAGCACCAGACGTTCAGGGCAAGAATATCGCTGTTATTGGGGCAGGATATTCAGCCGTAGATGTGGCCCATAGTGCCGTACAAATGGGTGCAAATAATGTATATGTAATTTATCGCCGCTCCATACAAGACGCGCCAGCGGGTATTTTTGAGTTAGAACGCTTAATTAAAGATGGCTGTAAGTGGCATGAACTTTGTGTGCCAACACGCATCTTGGGTGAGACAAGTGCAGAAGGGATTGAATATACAAGCAAAGTAACTGGTGAAACTCACACCATTCCTGTGGATATGGTGGTCTCAGCCATTGGAGAAATACCCACTCCTCCCTTCCAAGACCAATTGGGCCTAACCGATGTGCGCAAGGGTGAGGTACGCTGGTTGCATATGACTAAGATTGAAAATGTTTTTGTAGCTGGCGATGTGCTCACCGGCCCAAGTAAAATTGGTAAGGCTGTATATAGTGGGCTTAGAGCTGCGCGTTCATTAACCCATTGGCTTGATTTGAAATCTCAGCACCGCGAATCAGAATATAACTATGCAGCTGACGTTATCGCACCAAACTCATTAAGGTAATTTTATGGCTAAAACACAACTTACTGGAAAGACATTATATATTGATTATGAAAAATGTATTGGTTGCGAAACTTGCGAAGCTGTTTGTAAATTTCTTTATGACCAGCCGCGCATTGTTATGGCTCGTAGTGCCGAAGGCCAGATTGTGCCCGTGTATTGTGTACACTGTGACCAAGCCTTTTGCTTAAAGGTTTGCCCTCATGGGGCCATTACGCGTGACCACGATAATGCAGTTATCCTAAATACCATGCTTTGTCGTGGGTGTGAAACTCGTGCTTGCATGTTGGCTTGCCCTTATGCCGGATTTTTTGAATCAGATAAGGGTGTTGGCAGTCGCAAATGTGATTTATGTGCCAAGCGTCGCGAACAAGGCTTGGGGCCAGCGTGTTCAGAAATGTGCCCTTGTGGAGCCATTTATTTTATTGATAGGGAAGAGCTAAAAAACATGGATACGGAAAAATCGTATCAGGTACGCGCTTCGGTCTTGGATGGGTTTATGGGCAAGAAGGCTAAGGCGTAATTTCAACCCTTTGTCACTATCGGCAGGTTTTTTTAATAAGCTCGGCGGGATTTATGTAAAATTACATAGTTAAACCGGCGTAATGTTTAATATATCAAGAGCTTCAATTTCCTCACCAGCCACGCGTGCGGCTTCTGCTAGCACTCGCCCTTCTGAGGTCTTCCACTGTTCCAAAATATGTTTGGTAAAATCCTTGCCAAAGGCATTTACTTGCTCAATGCATAATTTTTCAAGGCGCGACTCTTTAAATAATTGTTTGCGCAAAATGGGTGGAATAGGCACATAAAGCACTTTTTCCACTACCCAGCGGTCTAGCTTAAAGACTTTCATAAGCACAAGGCCACTAATGCCAATGGTCATGGCAGTTATGGGTGCGCCAGATGCCGCAAGGGCCGCAAGGCTTGGGCCAGCAATCATGGTGGCAAGCTCGGCGGCATTGCGGTCTTGGGAAAGAGTAGATTTACCAAGCTCCTCAGCCATACGGGTGATAAAAGCATCCATTTCAAGGGCTAGCCATGTTTGTTCTAAACGTTCAGGAACAATAGGTATACCCTTTTCACGAAACCAGTTTTTGAGCTCCATGCGACAAGCATTAACAATCTTGCGCCCCATGCGCCCCATGGCATCATCAAGTAATTGGCCAATACGTTTTTCTTCCTTGAGCATGGCAAGGGCAATACCTTCCATGAGCTTGGATACAGCCCCACCTTCTTGACGGTAGCGACGAAATTCCGGCAATAAAATTACCTGACGTAAAAAATCACCCAATTCAACCAATAGGTCTTCGGAACCTTGCTCAAGAGTTTTATGTATGGCTTTGCGGCGGATACGCTCTTCCATAAAGCTTGGTAATTCTTGTTTTAAGGCCGCCTGACCTTCGCGTAAATGCTCCGCTAGCATAGTATATTGAGCAAGGCCCTTGGCAATGTCGGCATAGGGTTCATCACCCATAAGTAATTTTGTGCGCCCGCCAAGGGTTTGCATTACAATATCTTGCACAAAGGGCCACGCACTGCTGCCACCAGTAAGTAGTACAAGGGGCATGTCGGCTAGGGGGGAGTGTTTTTCTTGCCTTGCTTCGGTTAGGGTTTCGCGCAAAATCTCTTCAAACCATGAGATGAGGTCAACGCGTTTGCCTTCAAGCAAACCCACACCACGGGCTGATATTTCGCTACGTTGGCCATGCTCCATAAGTGTACTTAAAAATTCTGGTGAGGCAACATAACTGCCAGCCTTGGCCAAAAAGTCTTCCCAAGTGAAGTTTTCAATATAGGCTGCATGCTCTTTGGCAGATTGCCCGTCAAAATAACTCCAGCGCACACGCACTGTAACACTTTTACTTCTATCAGCATGCATGGCCGCAGAAAACTCTTCCTTTGCTCTACGACAAGCCACCCAATGGACATAATAATCGTTATTTTCCTTTACTAAACGTGCTTTGAGCTCTGGATTATGTTCAAGCAATATCTGATAAAAAAGATCATCAAAAAGCCTGCCTCCATAAAGCATATCCCCATGACGGCCCACCACATCGGCCCTGCGCAAATACGCAAGGTCACATGTGCCACCGCCAAAATCCACCGTCAGCACGCCGCGCGCTGCCAATGACGGCGGCAAAACGCCCTTGGCAATATAATGCAAAACTGCCCCCACAGGCTCACGCAAAAATTGTGCACCGTCCCAACCCGTTTGCTTAAGGCACATTCTCAAAGTTTGCTGATAATGGTTTTCTGCTTGCGATGGGATACCCACAAAGATGCGCTCACCAGGGCTTACTCTTGAGCGCAAGAGACGCAAAAAATCAATCATATATGTTTTTGCATCATCTCTTACGGCAATGTCAGGCTTAAATTGTCCATAAATGGAATAGCTTTGCCGTTCGTTGGGCATAGCCTCACCAAATTCATATTCAGCAGCGGCACCAATTAAAAAAGGCTCATTATTTTTATATAGGATGATAGTGGGCACAGCACCGCCAAGGGCTTCATTGTGCCATTGTTCTGGCTTGACTATGCTTACTTTATCTTGTTCACAAGAAGTAATGCAAGTGTTGCTTGTGCCTAAATCCATTGCAGTTATACGCATAATCTTACCTTATTTTGCGAACGGTGCCCTTGCGCACGATGAGGCCATTTTCTAAAATTGGTGGCTCATCCACGTAGCAACTATCGCCAATATCAATATGCCCTAGGGGCACATAGTGCTCAAGCATGTCTTTTTGCCAAGTCAATGCACCCTCTGCGCGCGGTGCTTCAAGGCCCAAACGGTAGAGCCTTTCTACCAGCCATTGTTGCTGTGCCTCGGGCAATTCTGCGGAAAATGAATAAATATCTCGCCCCACTTGTTGCCAATTCTTGCGCGTAGGGTCATTTTTTAGGTTATGGTTTTCCACTAATAACTTGGCGGCAAGCTGAGCATTGCCCCACCAATTTTGGGCCGCTACCTCTAACTTTTGGCTAAAGTCATCCCTATCAAAAATTTTAGGCCTTTTTAAAAGCAGAGCTGCGGCCCCCATAAAGGCTAGTACACCGTATATATTGGTAAAAATACCAAGAACATCTCCACTATTAAAAAATAAGGCCAATGACTCTAAAATATGAGCCAAGGCCGCACGCCCGCCAAAAAAATCACGCACAATACTAAGGGCAAGCAAGCCAAACCAAAATAAGGTGAATATTTTACGCGCTTTTGGCCATTTATATGTGCCCCAGGGCAAAACCACTGTGCCAACACTTGCGGCATGTAGTAAGTATTCTGAAAGCCAAAGCATTGAAGTAACACCTAAAATACCACAAAGCACCACGCTGGCAGAACCTAGACCCAAGCCTTGCACCATGCTTAGGCCTTGCCCTATGGCAGACCCAAGCAAAAGCCCAAGTACTGCTAAAAGAGCCGCGCGCAAGGCAGAAGCCTTAGGTATGAGCTTAAGCGAAGGAGCAAGCATGGGGGGTAGGGCTTTGCGTAAGATATCTTCATAATATTCTTGAGCATCTAGGGTTAAATCTTCATCTGTATTTTGTATTATATCTTGCACGGTTTTATCTATAAGCGCGCGGCGTACATCAAAGGCGCATCCCTGCAAGGTATGTTCATCGGGTGAACTTGGTAGCCCTTCAGTGGCATCTTGTACCAATTTTGATATATCAGATACTAACATGACTTGATTGCTCATAGTATTACCTCTTGCGGGTAAATACTCTCCATATCCGCCTTAAATTGTGCAAATTTTCCTTCTTCAATGGCAAGCCTTGCTCTTTGCACCAAGTTTAAATAATAAGTTAAATTATGTAATGAATTTAGGCGGAAGGACAAAAGCTCCTTGCTGACATAAAGGTGACGTAAATAAGCCCGACTAAATGTTTTGCAAGTATAACAATTGCATGCAGGGTCAAGTGGGGTGTCATCCTCGGCAAATTCTTTGCGCTTGATATTTATTTTGCCAAGGGATGTATACAACGTGCCATTGCGAGCATTGCGCGTGGGGAGCACGCAATCAAACATATCCACACCGGCTGCGATACCATTTACAATGTCTAGCGGTGTGCCCACTCCCATGAGATAACGAGGTTTATGCTCCGGTAAAAGCGGGGCGGTATGATACAAAAAATCCATCATTTCAGCCTTACTTTCACCCACCGAAAGGCCGCCAATGGCAAAGCCGTCAAAGTCAAGGCCGCATAATTCATCTACAGACCTTGTGCGCAAATCCTTAAAAAATCCACCCTGCGTGATGGCAAAAAGTAAATTATGTCCGGAGTTTGCTGGGTAGGCTTCGCGTGCGCGTTTAGCCCAGCGCGTGGTTAATGCAAGGGATTTTTCTGTATAATCATAATCTGCACCATAGGGTACACATTCATCTAAAACCATCATAATATCGGAGTTTAAATTGCGCTGTATTTTGATGACACTTTCTGGAGTAAAAACATGCTTTGAGCCGTCAAGATGAGAGCGAAACTCAACACCTTCTTCACGAATTTTGCGTAAAGAGCTTAAACTAAATACCTGAAATCCACCACTATCAGTTAATATGGGCTTATCCCAAGCAGAAAAATTGTGTAAGCCGCCACGCCTTGCCACAAGCTCATCACCCGGTCGCAGATAAAGGTGATAGGTATTACCTAAAATAATTTCAGCGTTAATGGCTTGCAAATCATCGGGGGCAATTGCTTTAACTGAGGCCACCGTGCCCACGGGCATAAAGATGGGAGTTTGTACTGTGCCGTGCGCCGTTTGTAGGGAGGCCCTACGGGCGGCACCATCGGTGGTATGAATGGTAAATTTTCCAACGTCGTTCATACTGTCATGTTATAGCAGTAAATGAGTGTTGGCAAGCCTTTCCGCTTGGCAGCTCTGCTGACAATAGCGGTGCAAAACCCACAAAGTGGGGTTTGTCATCAAACTGGCAAGCCTATGGGCTTGCGTAACTAAATTCTCTTTACAAATACCTACTGTATATACGTAGGAATATTAATAAACACGCTACGAGTAAAGGAAATCATTCTTTCCATAATCCATGGCAAAGCTAAGAGTAGGGCTACAAACATGGATAAAATTTTTGGAATAAAGGTTAGAGTCATTTCTTGAATTTGGGTTGCCGCTTGAATAATACTTACAACCACACCCACAGTAAGCCCAACACCCAGCATGGGTAGAGCCATCATCAAACAAAGTTCAATGGCCTGACGACCAAAACCAACTACAAATTCAGGAGACATATTATCCTCACTTACAAAATAAAGGAGTTTACTAGGGAGCCTACAAGTAGGTTCCAACCATCGACCATGACAAACAATAATAGCTTAAAGGGCATAGATACCATCATTGGTGGTAGCATCATCATACCCATGGCTAAAAGTACACTAGAGATAACCATATCCAGCACCAAAAACGGAATATAGATTAAAAAGCCTATGGTAAAGGCCGTTTTAAGCTCACTAATAACATAGGCCGCAGCAAGCATAAGGGTTGGGACTTCATCCTTATTCTTGGGTGCTTCCATACGTGAAATGGAATAAAATACAGAAATATCTTTTTCGCGAGTATGCTTAAACATAAAGGTACGCAAAGGAATTTGAGCGCGATCTAAGGCCACACGATAGTCTATGGTTTCATTAAGGTATGGCTGTAGGGCATTATCGTTAATATCCTTGCCTACGGGGTACATGATAACCACAGTCATAAATATGGCTAATGATGCAAGAATTTGCGTGGGCGGTAATTGCTGCACACCCATGGCTTGGCGTAAAAAACTAAAAACAATAATAATACGCGTAAAGCTCGTTACGGTGAGCATAATGGCCGGAGCCACAGATAGGATGGTGAGTAAAAAAAGAATTTCAAGTAAAACGGTGACCTTTTCAGGGTCGGAACCGCCGCCTGAGAGGGTCAGTTGCAAGGGGGGCATGGCAAGGTCTTGAGCTGCCCAAGCCAAGCTTGGTATAAGAGCTACAAAAAGAAGACTACTAAAACTCGCCGTCAGATTTTTGGCGTTGAGCTTTTTCCATAACGTCCTTAAAATCCATGTTATTTTCGTCATCATCATCTGCGGTTTCCTTCAAAAGGGTTATTTGGTGGTCAGTGACCCCAAGTAATAACCTCTTATTCAAAAACCGTACCACCATAAGACCTTTGCGGGGCCCAAGCGGTAATTGACTCTCAAGACGTAAGCCATCACGGGGGAAGGCCCCTGGTCTTGGCATGAAATTAAAGCGTCCATATTTGCGCACAAGCCACACTACACCCCAAAGTGCGGCCAGTAAAATTAAAAGGGTACCAAGGGCTTGGATATAGCCACTCCAAGTAAAAGCGCTTTCCATGGGCATGGGAGCAGTGACGGTTTGCTCTGCTACTTTTCCAATGCTTTCAGCTACAGAACTTGTACCCCCAGCAGCTGCATCAATTGTTGCTTGAGCAGGGGCGGCATCAGTTGCTGTTTGAGCAGGGGCGGTGATGAGCGCATCATCTGCCGCATGAGTAGATGCATTGGTAGCTGTATCAGCTGCTTTTGTCGAGTCTTGGGGCATATTGTCTTTATCCAAGTTGTTTTACGCGTTCCATGGGGCTAATAATATCAGTTAAGCGCACGCCGAACTTTTCGTTAATAACCACAGCCTCACCACGGGCCACAAGCTTACCGTTGACGTACACTTCCAAGGGTTCGCCAGCAAGTTTATTGAGCTCAACTACTGAGCCTTGGCCCAATTGTAAAAGTTCATTAATAAGCAGGCGAGTACGTCCAAGCTCAGCTGAAACATCTAAAGGAATGTCTAAGATAAAATCAAGCTCACGCTTGGCACCATCGGCCGGAGGGCGTTTGGCAATATCTGTCATATCCTTAAACTGTGCTTCCGTGGCCTGAGTACGCAGGCTGGTTTTTTCAGCGCGTTTGGTTTCTTCTTCCTCATCTTCAGCCAATGCCTCAGCCCAACGTGCGGCTAGCTCATCATCACTTGATGTATCAGTAGCTTCAGTTGCTGTTTCAGCCTCAACTGCATTTTGTTCTTCGTCCTCAGCCTCTAATTGTGCTGCCCATTCGGCGGCAAGGGCGTCTTGGTCTTTATCTTCGCTCATAATATATCCTTGGCTTAGGGTGTATACGGCTTAATTGGGTGTGGCACCATCTCCCACTATAAAATCAGTAAAATAGACACGCACCACGTAGGAACCGCCTAATATTTGATTAAGTCTTGCAGCAACTTCGGCTTTAAGTAGCACTTTACCTTCAGCCGTTGATATGTCGGAATAAGTTTTACCGGCAAGAAGTATAATTACTGCATCACGAATTTTAGCACTTTGAGATTTAATAATGCCAGAAACATCTCTATTGACTTCAACTTCCATTCCTAGGCGCAAATATCTTTTGCCCGTTGGGTCAGAAAGGTTAACCACAAAGGGCGGCAAGGGTAAAACCATGCCTTTGGAACGCGGCAAGTCTGACTGTCTCTCAATACGCGGTGATTCTTCGGAAGCCTCCCCATCCTTAGGGGTCTCGCCTTCTTTAGTCGCTTGCTCCCCAGCAGGGCTGGCACCCTCTTCGGTAGTTGTTGCCTCCGCTGCTTCATCAACTGGGGCACGCATAAAAAACCACCAATATGCACCACCACCACCAGCAGCAAGAATGATGAGCAGAATTAAGATAATAATCAAAATTTTCTTAAATTTTGACTTCTTCGGGACTTCCCCTTCGGGCAGGGCTTCTTTGTCTGCCATAATTATCTCCTTTAAATACTCCTTTTTTGGAGTTCTCCTTTCAAAATTCTGGCTGCATATACTTGCTTTGGCAAATTATGCATAAATCATACCAAAATTACAATAAAAAATTTTTTGCGCAAGGCTATTATCTTGTAATTCTTGAACCAAAAATATCAGTACCCACCCTGACTATGGTTGCTCCTTCCCATATGGCTGCCTCCATATCACCAGACATGCCCATGGAAAGATGCGGTAACTCAAGGCCAAGTTGTGTGCAAAGTTCATCTTTAAGTGTGCGTAAAAGCTCAAAATGTGGCCTTGCTGCTAGCCCTGCATCAAAGACTGGCGGCAAACACATAAGCCCTTGTAAATTTAAATGTGCGCACTTAATAATCTTTTCGGCTAAATGGGGTAAATCTTTTATAGCAATGCCAGATTTTTGTTCCTCAGAACCCACATTGACCTGAATTAAAATATTTTGGCGCATGCCAAGTCTAGCGGCATGTTGATCAATTAATAGGGCAAGTTTTTCCGAATCCACAGTATGAATTAACTCAAAACGCCCCACCACATCCTTTGCTTTTCGGCTTTGAATATGACCGGTAAAGTGCCAGTGCAGGGTATTGTTGAAATTTTTTTCAAGCTCTTCTTGTTTAGTGAGAGCTTCTTGCATATAGTTTTCGCCAAAATGCATTTGCCCATTGTTTGCGGCCTCTGCTATGGCTTTTGCACTTTGCAACTTGGATATGGCCACAAGCGTGACCTTATCTGTGCGCCCTGCATCTTGCACGGCTTTATGTAAACGTTTTAAAACGCATTCAAGATTGTGGGCAATAGTGCTCATATTTTCCAGTATTCCTGTCTATTCTTGCATCATACCAAGGTTGCGCAAAAAATTTACGTCCTCTGTCCAATTTTCTCGCACTTTAACCCAAAGTTCAAGATGCACCTTAGTTTCAAGCAATTTTATAATTTCCTTCCTAGCTTCACTACCAATGGTTTTTAAGGCCGAGCCAGCCCTACCAATAACAATGGCCTTGTGCGATGGTCTTGCCACATAAATTACAGCATGAATGATGGTTTGTCCACGTTCTGCATCTTCCTCCCACTGCTCAATATCCACAGCGACCGAATATGGAACTTCTTGCTTTAAGTGCAAAAAAAGCTTTTCACGCACAATTTCTGAGACCATAAAACGCAAAGGAGCAGTGGAGAGCTGGTCAGCAGGGAAAATGGCCGGTGCCTCAGGTAAAAATTTATATAGAAGCTTTTTAAATTCCGCCAAACCATTACGGCGCAAAGCCGATGCAGGGAAAATTTCCGCAGCAGGAAAAATCTCACTTAGACGGGTTAATAGGGGCAGCATCTTACTTTTATCACTAAATAAATCAATTTTATTCACCAAAACGCAAAGCGGCCTTTCCTCTGTTGCCAAAGCTTCACCAAGAGTGGCAAGGTCAGAGTTTAAAAAATCTGGCTTGCGAATATATAAATCCCCGTCAAGGATGAGTACAATCATATCTGCTTGTGCCAAACTCTGCCAAGCAGATTGAATCATGGTTTTACTCAAACGCCCACGCACTTGTGCCATGCCCGGCGTATCCATAAATATTATTTGTCCATCATCTTCAGATAAAATACCTACAATTTGATTGCGCGTGGTTTGCGGACGCGGGGTAACAATACTTATTTTTTGCCCAAGCAAAGCATTAAGCAAGGTGGACTTTCCAGCATTGGGGGGGCCCATTAATGCCACCCACCCACATTGATGTGCTGAATTTTGTTGGTCAGTCATAATATTCCTTTTTATGAGATTTTATGGGGCTTTCATGGATAAAAATTACGAGTTTTGTCCATTTGCTTGTAAAGCTAAAGACTCATCGCGCTTTTTTATAATTAAATAAACCACAAATGCCCCTAAAAGCTTGCTAATTACCATGCCTGCAAAGCTCACCGGCGTTGCCATGCCAATAAGGCTTAAAAAAACCAATGTATCTAATGGTACACCCAATAAACTTGAATATAAAATCCTTTGGGCAAATGGTTTTTTAGTAAATGTAAATACAGCCCAATCGGCGAGCTCCCCGATGGCAAAGGCCACAGCAGAGGCCATGGCAAGGGCAGGTGTTGCAAAATACCAGCTAAGCACACAGCCAATCAGCATGGCCCAAAGGATATGGTGCCCAACCTTTCTTTGGGCAAAGTCCCTAACCACAAAAACAAAACCCACAGCCAAGGAGATGGGCGGCCACAAATCACCGCTAGGCAATACAACGGGTGGCACATAGGCAAAGCCCACGTTGACAGCAAGAATAAGTGAGATATATATAATTACGTGTAACATGCAAAGAACCATAAGCAGGTTCTTTGCTGTCGTCAATGTTATAGGCCCGTATCGCCCTTTTTATTTTTAGATTTTTAAATTCTTGACCTTTTTTACCGAGGAAATTTTATGAACATGAAAGAACTTGCCGCTGCCATTGAAAAAATTGGCTGCTTAAGCATTACTACCATGGAAAACGGTATTATGCACAGCCGCATTGTCAGTATCATGGGCGCAGATGATGCTGGAATTTATTTTTTAACCATGTCTGTTAAGCCATTTTATAGGCAGTTAAAAAATAATCCGCATTTGTCTCTTTGTGGTATTTATCCTCACGGGCGAAAGGATGGAAAAAACGCCGTGGGTCAACCCTATCTTGCACCTGGCTACACCTTGCGCATTAGCGCAGAAGCCTATGAAGTAACTCAGGCAGAAATACAGGAAAAAGCAGAACAAGGGAATGAAATATTTAAGTATTTTATGGAAGATAAAGAACGTTATCCAGACCTTTGCCTTTTTTGCATAACCAAGGGGCAAGGTGAAATTTATGATTATGATTTTGAAATGGAACATAGGGATCATAAATTATTGCGCACCCCCTTTGCCTTTGGTGGAGCTGAAATCATCCCTCTTGGGGCAAAAATTGATGCAGATTTGTGTATAGCGTGCGGAGAGTGCTTAGTCGCTTGCACTTTTAAGGCCATTAAGGAGGGTGATACATATACAGTGGATGCAAACCGCTGTGATATGTGCGGTTCTTGTTATTTAGTTTGTCCACAAAAGGCCATAAGCTATTAATCGTATGTTATAGTGTGGAGGAATCGCAGGTGCTCTAATTTAAAATTAGTTTATTATTTTAATTACTATGGAAAGGTGTAAGTTTTTGTCTTTTGTACGGCCTTATGCTATTAATCTCATTAAGAAATTTAGAGAATTTATCCAGTTTTTAAAGGCATGGATTACCGCGGGAAAACGCTATACTTTTCATTTTTTAAGTAACTCC
>CAYJIU010000043.1:0-16426 GCA_964370305.1 uncultured Desulfovibrionaceae bacterium | reverse complement strand
AATCCATGTATTTAAAAACGTCATCAAGAGGAAATGTCATTTTGCAAATCGGAATGACCTGCCTAACCATTAACACTTGCATGAACACTCCCAAGCAGATACAACAACCCATGCCAAAGCAAACACCAGCCATAATGATCCAAGGGACTTGCTCCAATGCGGGCAAAAGCCTACTTGTAGCAGCACTTTGCCGTATATTCACTCAAGACGGTTACAACCCTGCCCCATTTAAATCTCAAAACATGGCCCTCAATTCATTTGTCACTGCCGAAGGTTATGAAATGGGCAGGGCTCAAGCCTTGCAAGCTGTGGCTTGCCATCGTGACCCCTCTGTACTCATGAACCCCATCTTGCTAAAACCACACTCTGACATAGGCTCGCAAGTCATCAACATGGGTAAGCCTGTGGCCCACATGGCGGTAAAAGAATATATTAAATACAAGCCAAAAGCTTGGGAAAGTATAACAGCTGCCTACACAGCACTTGCCTCCACGGCAGACATTATGGTTATTGAGGGTGCAGGCTCACCAGCAGAAATAAACTTAAAATCCCATGATATTGTTAATATGGCCATGGCTAAATATGCCAAAGCCAAGGTCTTGCTTTGCACTGATATTGACCGTGGTGGGGCCTTTGCATCCCTCGTGGGCACATTAGCCCTGCTTGAAAAGGAAGAACAAGACCATATTTTTGGATTTATTCTTAATAAATTTCGAGGTGATGCAAGCCTGCTTGACCCAGCCTTGCATGAAATAAGTCAAATGACCGGCAAAGCCTTCGTGGGTATAGTGCCATTTATGAAAAACCTTAACCTGCCGGAAGAAGATTCAGTTAGCTTCCGCTTGTATGGTGAAGAAAACTATGAAAATAATTCCATTAACACCCAAGACTTATTGGATGTAGCCATAGTGGATTTGCCCCATATCAGCAATATTACAGATGTGGACGCCCTGCGCGTGGAGCCAGATGTACGCTTGCGCATCGTGCGCAGTGCGGTTGAGCTTGGCAAGCCGGACATGCTACTATTAGTAGGAACAAAAAATACCCCCCATGACCTTGAATATCTTTATGCAAGCGGCCTTGCAGCAGCCATCCTTAAGTTAAAACATAAAATTCCTCTTATCTTTGGAATTTGTGGCGGCTTACAAATATTAGGTGCAGAAATTAACGACCATTACGGAGTTGAAGATAAAAAATCTAAATACCACAAAGGGCTTGGCCTACTCCCTCTATACACAGAGTTTTTACCACAAAAAACTCTTCGTCAATGCAGAGGTATATATAAAAACAACTTAAGCATAAAAGGCTATGAGATACACCATGGGCAAACCAAAACCCTAGCTCAGCTTGACAGCGTAATATTTGATGAAAGTAACCCAACACAATCCCTTGGATGGGAGCTAAATACAAGCCACAATCGCATCTTAGCAACCTATATACATGGTGTGCTCGACAACGACGAATTTAGGCGCGATATGCTAAATTATATACGTAAAATCAAAGGAATATCACCCATAGACAGCATCACACCCTACAGTCTTGCGCCAAGCTTAAATGCCCTAGCAGATACAGTACGCCAATGTCTTGATATGCCGTATATATACAAAGAGCTTGGTATACAAAAAATCACCTCAAGGTAACACAACTACCTTGAGGTGATAAATATCCTGCATCATAAAAGCAGCAACTAATCAGCCAACACCATAAAACGTATTGTTCAGCATCGGCTAAATTAATCGATGTTAAAAAACGCAAAGCTTTACGTAATAACTACGCCTTATATGCCAGCCAAGCTTTCAAGCTCGGTTTCAGTTAATAGCTTATCAAGGTCAAGTAAAATCAACAACCTATCTTCAAGCTTACCTACACCGCGCATATATTCAGAACCAATGCCGGCAACAACGGCTGGTGGTGGCTCCACTGTGGACTCAGTTATGCGTAAAACCTCACAAACTGCATCCACCACAAAACCCACAATTTGTCCTGATAAATCCATAACCTTAATTCTGGTTTGGCTATCGTGTATAGCAGCCTTCATGCCAAAGCGTTTGCGCATATCAATTACTGGGATAACCTTACCGCGCAAGTTAATTACACCCTCCACAAAGGAAGGGGCATTGGGCACCTTGGTAATGGGCATCATGCGGATTATTTCTTGTACTTTTAAGATGTCTACACCGAACTCTTCTTCAGCAATTTTAAAAGTAACAAGTTGAATTAAACTGCTATCATCAGATTCGTGGTAAGTACTTTTATCACTCATATTACTTCCTTTCTAATATGTTCCATGGTTTTATAAAACAATTTTATGATTACTAAATCGGTAGAATTTCTAATGACTATACCCCAAAAAAAGAATAACTATGTACGAAAACCAAACTAAAATAAAATGCCAACATTTGCAAATCTGTATTGAGTTTTTCAAAAATTTTAAGTAGTCTGATTACACGCAATAAATTATTAAATGAAATAAAACAAATGTACAACAAGTGTTGCGCACATAAAAATGGATATTTATGGATAAAAATCGTGCTATTGCAATCATAATTCCGGCAATTACCATTATAGTTCTTGCCATACTCCTGCTTAGCTATGCAACCTATAATAAGGTTGAAAATTCACTCACAGATATTGCCGTATTCAAAGTATCTTCGCTACTTGATGATACAGCCATGGCCATTGGCAAAGACTTAGATAGTGCTGAAGCATTAAACCATCAAATATGCACTAATCAGGAAATAATAGCGTTAGTTAAAGCCCAACACACCCAAGAACAAGTCCAAAAAGCCACAATAGCCCTTGTTGATTTATTTAAAAATACAACCACTTCAAAGCACTTACATAGTGTAGCAATATTTTCTGCCGCAGGTCAAGCCCTTATACATATTGACCCAAACGGTAAGGAGCTCGCAAAAAATATTAGTCCACTGCGTAATTACAAGACCATCAAGAATCCTCTAGAAAACTATACTAAGTTTGATATTGAGAAAAATGACAACACTAATGACATTTTTACATCCTCCCCCATATTTTCTGAAGGAAAATTTATTGGTAGCGTTGAATTGTATGTAGATTTAAGGGAAGCCTCAAACGTTCTAAAACAATATGCCCTAAAAATTTCCGACGATGCTGTACTTACCATAAGCGATGCTGATGGCAAAATCATGAGCATATCTAACTATTCCTTGCTTAGCCAAGCAGATAATGTGGAGGAATTTGAATCCCTCTTATATAAAACTCATCCTGCCCAAAAAAACCTTAACACCGCGCTATACTTACAGAAATATAATATTTTGGTGGGTCTATATCAAACAGTTGACGAGCTAGCCACAGTTAATACAGATCTTCGCAATGAAGTTATTGCAATAATTACCATAACCATACTTTTAAGTAGCCTGAGTGCCTATGTTTTATTAAAAGCAATCTTACGCATCCAGTTAAACGAAGAAAAAAGATTAACCCAAGTCATAGATATTATGAACCTTCCCATGTGGGAATATATTGCTCCCGGCATATTGCATTTAAATCAATATTCCCTTGAGTTGCTTGGTAGAAAGCCACAAGAAAGAGGATTTGACCTTGAAGCCATAGGAGAGCTCATACACCCTGAAGACCTAGAAAATGGACTATTTTTTAATAAATCTGATACCGAATCTGAAATTTTTTATGATAAAGCAGTACGTTTTGCGCATATAGATGGGCATTGGCATTGGTTACATATTAAAGGGCATGCCACATATAATGAATCTGGCACTGTACAATATGCCACGGGCATTTTTGTTGATGTGCATGACTGGCACGTAAAAATGCAACAAGATAAAGCATATCAGCGTAGTCTTGAAAAAGTCGTTCAAGAGCAATATACTCGAGCTCAAAAAAATGATGACCTAATTTTATATGAAAAATCACTGCTATACAATGTAATCAATTGTATTCCTGATTTAATTTATTTTAAGGATAGCGAAGGGCGCATCCTAGGCGGAAACCAATCTTTCATGGACATATTGAAAGTTGATAGTGCATCCTTACGCGGTAAAACATTTAAAGATTTAAATGTAGACTTTTCTTTTAATGAAGACGCTCTTGCCTTTTTCACCAGCGATGAAGCTCTAGACTTGGAAGAAGGTCAATCCTTACGCAAAAAAGTTGACTTACTCTATAACGATGGACGCGTGCTACCTTTGGAAATATTTAGAATACCCTTTAGAGATCACCTTGGAAATGCCGTAGGAATTGTTAGCGTTGCGCGCGATATATCAGAACATATAGCCATTGAGGATGCTTTGCGCAAAGCCAAACAGGCTGCCATTGACGCCAATACAGCTAAGAGTGACTTTTTGGCCAATATGAGCCACGAAATACGCACGCCATTAAATGGGATTATTGGGTTGAACCACTTAGCCTTGCAACAAGCCCCCGAGGATCTAAAAAGTTATCTTGAAAAAATAAATATCTCTGCCAAAACATTATTAAAAATTGTTAATGATATTCTGGACTTTTCTAAAATTGAAGCCGGACGCATGGACATAGAGTACATACCTTTTCGCATCGCCAGAAGCATACAATTTGCCATAGATATGATGCAATACCAAGCTGATGAAAAAAATATATACTTAAAACTTAATACTATAGGTGAGTTGCCGGAATATATTTTAGGTGACCCGCTACGCTTTAGGCAAGTCCTGCTTAATCTGTTAAATAATGCAGTAAAGTTTACCTCTGAAGGTGGCGTAACCATAACGGTTACTGTAGTTCAAGAAGTAGCCCTATGCGCAAGTATCACCATTGACGTTACGGACACGGGCATAGGCATGACAGACAAGCAAATTTCAAGGATATTCCAACCATTTATGCAGGCTGACACGTCCACCACAAGGCGTTATGGCGGCACTGGTCTTGGTTTACCCATTACACGCTCACTCATAGAGGCCATGGGGGCTAAACTTGTGGTCACAAGTACTACGGGCAAGGGCACAAACTTTAGCTTTACCCTAGAAGCCCAGATACCAACAGACATACAAGCAGATACAACACCGACCACTGATGATCAGCTCCACCTTGAACGTATCAAGGGAAAGAAAATCCTATTGGTAGAGGATAATGAAATCAATCAGTTAATTGCCATAGAAGTGCTAGAAAACCTAGGGCTTGCAGTTTCTCTTGCTTGTGACGGCAAGCAAGGCATAGATGAAGCTTTACAAAATGACTTTGATTTAATACTTATGGATATACAAATGCCGGTTATGGATGGTTTAACTGCTGCAAAGACCTTGCGCTATAATAATTACACCAAGCCAATTATTGCCATGACAGCCAATGCCATGCCGGAAGATAAAATCAAAGCAAGGGAAGCCGGTATGCAAGAGCATATTGGTAAACCTTTTGACGTGGAAGACCTACAAAAATGCCTCTTTAAGTGGCTTGATGATGGACATAAAAACACCTCTTAGCAAGAGGTTAAATAAAAAAGGAGAATATAATGAAATCATTAAAAGGTACTCAAACCGAAAAAAACATCCTCACCGCCTTTGCTGGTGAGTCTCAAGCTAGAAATCGTTACGATTTCTTTTCGAGTAAAGCCAAAGGTGACGGCTTTCGCCTAGTGCAAGAAGTTTTTGCCGAAACTGCAAGCCAAGAAAAAGAGCATGCTAAGCGTTTATTTAAGTTTCTTGAAGGCGGAGAAGTTGAGATTGTAGGCGGATTCCCCGCTGGCATCATTGGTAGCACTGAAACAAACCTCATAGCCTCTGCCGCTGGTGAAAATCATGAACATACCATCATGTATCCTGAATTTGCTGCCACTGCTGACAAAGAAGGATTTGGTGAAATTGCAATTGTTATGCGCAACATTGCCATAGCTGAGGCTTTTCACGAAAAACGCTTCTTAAGCCTTGCTAAGCAAATTAAAGAAGCCTCCATGTTCAACCAACCCCAGCCTGCCGTATGGCACTGTCTTAACTGTGGATGGTTGCATCAATCAGCCGAAGCACCAACCCTTTGTGGTGCCTGCGCACACCCACAAGCACACTTTGAAGTGCTCTACCATACCTACGAAGGTTAAAAATAAAAACCCCACCGGCCATATGGCTGGTGGGGTTTTAGGCTAAAAAACGAGCTCTGCTATTTTAATTGACGCTACAAAACGCATTTTCATGCGTGTTTCAGAAATGCACACTGGCTTCAAATACCCCTTCGTGGTCGCCAGAAGTTCGACCCAACGAGCACAAAGTGTTCACGTTAGGCGAAAAATGAGCCTTACGTGAATCGCACGCAAAGCAATTCTGGCTTATTTTACGCCGTGCGTAATGAATTATACAGAGGGCTTATTTTACAAATTTTACATACTGCCTATCTGTGCCCATAATATGTTTAATAAGCCAGTCTTTTAAATATTCCAAAAGTTGTATACTAAGCACTGCATTGCCCCCAACAAGTTGTTGCTTGAATTCTGCAAGCTTTGCCACAAATTTTTTGTGTATTTCTTTGTGCGCCTTTGTATCAGGATAGTCAGACACGGCAAAAATTACTTCTTCATCCTTAAAATGGGTAGCAGTATACTTAGTCAGTGCATCAAGTAGCGCACTTAAATCATGTTCATTGGCATTATGTTGCATGGCTTTGTACAGTTCATTGATATAATTGCAAAGTACTTGATGTTGTTTATCTATTACATCAATACCTAAATTCAAATCGTCAGTCCATACTATAAATTTATCCGTGTCTGACGCGCTATCTAAATTGCCACTATCCAAGGCATGTACAATAACATCTATCTCATCCACACTGCTGGAAAACCCTACCAATGTATTCATAAATTTACGCATATGTTCGCCTGTATCGGCAGAAACCCCCTGCACCACATCCAAGGCTTCATTGACAGAGCGGCTTGTATTAGATTGAGCCTCAGCCGCAGCGGCAATATCACTAAGCTGCACTGCTGTTTCATCCATGCCCTGCACAATATCTTGCATAAATGTGCCGGCTTGCGTAGCTTTTTGTGAACTTTCTACAGTATATTCCACCGCTTTGGCTACAGCCTGCATATTAAGATTCGTTTCTTCTTGGATGCTTACAACAGCACTTTCCACTTCCTTGGTAGCAAGAATGGTTTTCTCTGCAAGCTTTCTAACTTCATCAGCAACCACGGCAAAACCGCGCCCGGCTTCGCCAGCTCTAGCAGCTTCAATGGCTGCATTAAGCGCAAGTAAGTTTGTTTGGTCAGCCACATCATTGATGACACCCATAACCTTGCCAATATCCACTGTTTTTTCCACAAGCACATTCATAGTTTCGCGCAAGCCAAGTACAGTTTCTTTCACAAGCTCAATGCCAGCTACTGCTTCCTTAACATCATTAGCACCAACTAAAGCTTTTTGCCTTGAGTTTTCAGCACCTTGAGATGCATCATTTACTTTATTGGCAGATTCTTGAGTGTGCTCAAGCATAAGCTGCATGGCCTCATGAGTTTCAGCAAGTCTGGCCATTTGTGACGACATACCGGCGTCTACCTCACCCACAACATGAGTAAACTCCTTCACACCGGCAGAAAGTTTTTTTGTAACATTAGAAGCTTTATTACCAACTTTTTGCATAGCTTCTAAGGTATTAGCTTGCTCATTATTTTGTGCGGTATTATTTTCTATTTGCGCAAGGGCCTCATTGTATTGCACCTTGAGGCTTACCAATTCTTTATTTAATTCAACATACTGTTCACGCCACTGGCTTATTAAGTCAAAAACGGTTTTATAAATAATATCTTCACTCTTGGGCACGATAAGGTCATCATCTATATTTGTAGGCAATGCATTTAATAGTTTAGTAATTTCACCAGATTGTTTTGAAAACCCAATTTTGGATGCAACAAGGCCAACTAAGGCAGCACCCACACTAATGGCTATAATGCCAATGCCCCATGTGGAGTTATAATCCATCAAAACGGCAACACAGTTTAGCAAAACCAAAACGAGAAATACAATAAAATGCCCTATTACGAACTTCATAACTTGCTCCAAATTTTGTGTATTTTCATGACATATCGTCCAAACTTTTAAAACTTATATACCTAATTTTAAAGTAAATTAATAATACTCAATCTATCTCTTGCTTAATCATGCAGTTTTATATATAATATTCAGAGTATATATATTTATTACAAGGAGTTATCATGAAATTACTTGACCTGCGCACCCTACCCTGTCCCCAACCAGTTATAAAATGCCGCAGTACTCTTACTGAGGAAAATATCTCACAACTACAGGTGATTGTTGATAACGATGCTGCGGTAGAAAATGTCACCCGTTACCTTGAACAGCAAGGATTTTCTGTGCAAAGTGCGTCGCAAGGTAGCGATTTTTACATTACTGCCAATAAAGGCGATACTCAAACTATTGAAAATATAACGCCATTAGCATCGCCTGAACTTTCGGATAGCAAAAAAGTAATTGTCTTTATCACCACAGAAACCTTAGGCCGCGATGATGACGTTTTAGGGCAAAAACTCATGGCAACGTTTTTAAGCACCTTGCCTGAATTTGGCTCAAATCTTTGGCGTGTAATCTTACTTAATGGCGGCGTAAAGCTTGCTGCCACTGCTGGCGATGCTTTGGAAAGCCTTAAAAATATTCAACAATCTGGTGTAAATATCTTGGTCTGCGGCACATGCCTTGCCCATTATGGCCTAGCTCAAGCAAAACAAGTGGGAGAAACATCTAATATGCTTGATATTATTACGAGCTTGGACTTAGCAGATAAAATAATTCGTCCCTAATCCAAAACACGTTCTTGAATATTGTTTTGCGTTTTAGCCTCTGTAGTTGGTGGCATTGTAACAGCTTTTAGCCCTGGCACCACATCTTCTACCGGAGCATATGTTTTAACCATACTTTCACGCATATACAAACGACCAAAGGCACCTAAATCATCATATACAGCAACAACACCGCCGCGCAAAGTGCCGACAACGTTAGGATTTGACACAACAATATAATAAATACGAGGTATTGCCCCACGTGTGCGCAGTACTTTGCAGCTAATAATCCAATCATTTTGCTCATCGCCATCCCAATCGGTAACGGCTACCATATCCACATCTACGCGCTGCTCAATGTTGGTATTAGTTTTTCTTTTACCCTTGGTGGATTTTTCTTTTTTGATACTCACGATACCAAAGCCATTGGTACGCATAACCACGCTATTTTCCTTTTGATTTGATGTTACCATCTCTGCAAAAGAATTATGCGTCTGTTTTTCAACCACATCTCCAAACAAAAATGCCGGCGATAACCTACGGTAAAGAATTTCACCATAGGCCACACTGCCACTACCCCAAGTGCTGGGCATATAATCACGCGAACTATCTATGATGTTGCGTGCCATGAGTTCCTTGGGCATGCGGTCAGCCATGAGCTTAAATTGATGCGTTTGCACAACATCAACTTGACGCCCACATGCAGGCAACAATATTGATATAATAAGCAAATAGAGGAAAAAATAAACTCTGCGCATCAAAACTCCGCTAAGCTACAGGGTAGCGTCCACAACAAAAATCACCCTCTGGGCAAAGCTTAGTACGCTCACATGGAGCTCCGGCCTCGGCAAAGACTTCCGGCAAAATATTCTGACAAATTTTAAGCATATCCTTAGCCACTGTCCTAATTTCCCATTGTGCGCGCGTACAACAGCGATGCGCAAAAAAGTTCAATAAACTCCGACAGTTCATACTTACTACAATGCGCGTTTCTGCGGCTTGTGGCAATACAAAGCGTGCATCTTCATTGGCCTTTGCTTCACGCCCATCGGCCTGTAATAGAGCATGGATATCCTTATACGCTGCACCAACTTCCTGCATAAAAGCCTCAAAACGCGCAAGGGCCGCAGGATTTTTTGCAATGGCTGGTGGTACAATATAATTACACTGTGACCCATCCACATAACGCTGGCTTTGCTGTGAATATGAGGCAATGCGATGGCGCACCAATTGATGCGAAAGAGCGCGCGAAATACCTTCAATGGCAAAATTAAAACTCACATGCTCGATAGTACTATCGTGACCAGAGGCCACAACTCTGCGTACAAGGGCAGCTTGTTTTTGCTTATCAATTTGACCATCCTGCAAACCATCCCACATATCACCAACAAATCCAGCATGATAACATTGACGACATGCAGCATATATAAGCGAGAGCGGTTCAGGCGTATGAGCTAAAAGTTTTACCTTGGGTTTTACTGCCGGCATATATTTACCCTTTGCATTATAATATTTTTTATACTGTGTTATAATTTAATTATTAAGATTGATGACAAAGCTTCTTGGGGGAAAACCTTTTGTGAACAAAAGGTTCTTCCCCCAAACCCCCTTTCCAAAAAACTTTAACGGCGACAATATGTTATCGTTGAAAGATGGTTTTTTTCGCAACAAAAAAGGTCTAACTTTAACCTCCACATTTGGAGTTTAAAGCTTTAAAACTTGAAAAATAATTTTTGAGTCATGTTTTCAAGTTTCCTTTTTGCGATATAGGGTTTGTCCACACCCTGAAAAGCTTAGCTTTCACAAAAACCATAATAATTACAAAGCAATTTATACCAATCTGTTTGATTTTGTGGCGATTTTTGGTTTTTTTGTACTGCTCCAAGTATCCAATACGGCACCTGCCTTACGTCTGGTGAAAGATCATTATGCGAACCATCTTTGTGCATACCATGGTCACTTGTGACAATAACCATGGCCTGCGCAGCTAGCCATGTAGGTATATATTCTGCCAATAATATGTCTACATTACGCACAGCATCCCGATATTCCACACTATCTGCCCCAAAACCATGTCCGGCTGTGTCCACCCCCATACTATGCACAAGTAAAAAATCTGGCTCATAATGCAAGCGCAAGGCCTCAGCATCTTGAAACACATACTCATCCGGATAGTGCTCACCATTATAAAAAATGCCGTAAGGTACAATACCACCGGGATTTATGCTCAACCTATGCTTGCTGGAGCAAAATTTTTCACCTGCATATAGCTCATACATCCAATGATATGCAGCCATGGCACAGATTTTATTATGTTTACGCATTTTTATGAAAAATGAATTGGAAAGTATTTTTTCATGGAAAAAACTTTCTTTATTGTTAGTAACACCTGTAGTTAAGGGAGTATAACCTGTAAATAAAGTAGAATAAATTGCCCGTGATACTGTAGGTAGCTCACACTCAAGTGTGCCGCAAAGGGCTCCAGCTTGTGCATTTGCTGATAAATAAGACATATGTACAGAGCTTGTAGCATCAAGTCCATCAATGAGAACAAAAACTAACATTTACTATCCTTTCATATTAAGACTCCTGCACAATTCATTAAAAAGTGTGCAGAAATAAAAGGTTGCATAACATAGGCACCAAGTGATATATACACAGGCGATATTGATAAAGTCAAAATCACATGCTAAATTTTTAAAATGAGTTTAGCGTGTATATATAAATATATTTAGGATTTAAGCACCAATCATGAGAAAATATATAATCTTTATATGTTGTATTTTTGGCCTTGGGTACATCACCCCCCCCCCATGCTTAGCCGTAGAAAATACTACAAAAATATCTCCCCCTAAGCAAGCTCAAGAAACCATAGGTGAACTTTGGACAGGTTCTATTTATTCTTCAACCTTTCGCGCTGGCGCCTGCTTTTCACCTGACGGTAAAGTCCATGGGGTTTTACTCCTAAAGCTAAAAAATGGGCAAGTGGATACTTATCACTTTAGTGGCACTAAAGACAAAGATGGAGTAATAAGAGCAAGTCATCATTCAGGATACCGCTTCATAGGCCGCATTGAAAACGCTTTTAAGGTTAGCGGTGAAGTTATATTAAATAATGGTTTTTCCATTGACATTGAAGGTGATAGACTACAAAATTCAAAACTCACTGAGCGTTGTGGCCCTCTTCCGGAGTAGTTAATATGATTTGGTTTTTAGCTGCCATATTACAATGCGTGGTACTTTTTGGCTTATGGCGACATTCACGCAATACAATCCTTAGCAAGGATGCAGTACACAATCTAGCTCCGCTAGAGGCTGGCACTACCTATCCTACGGTGGGCATAATCATCCCTGCAACTGGTGATAATCCGTCTATGCAGGAGGCTTTATCATCATTACTTGAACAGGATTATCCCAATATTTTACCGGTAATAGTCACAGCCAGTGAGCAAGACCCAGCCACCAGACTTGCCAACTCTCTAAAAGACAAATTTCCGCATCTTGACTGTATAATCGCAGGACAAGCTCAAACTTGTTCACAAAAAAATCATAATATATTACAAGGCTTAAATCATGTTGGTGCCCGTGCAGATATATACGTTTTTTGCGATAGCACCCACATTGCAAAGCCCAATTTTGTGCGCGCTCTCGTATGGCCCATTGTAAAATCTGAAGCCGGCTTTTGCACCGGCTATCATGATGTAGAAGCCGTAGACGATCATGTCGTAAGCCTTGCTTATCAATTTAGTGTACTGCTCATGCGCCTTTTACAAGCCATTGTAACCTTGGCTCAACCTTGGGGTGGGGCTATGGCTGTATCGCGCGCCATGTTTGAAGAACACAAAATTGCAGATACTTGGAAAGAAAATGTCGTCGATGACTGTTCTCTTGCTGCCATTATGTTAAAAAAACGTATCCACGTAAGGCTTTGCCCCCAAGCTATGCTCACAACCAAAGCTAAAAATCACAGCCTCCCAACTTGGCAAGCTTGGATGCAAAGGCAAGTGCTATTCTTAAAATTTTGTGTTATAAGCCAGTGGTACTTATTAGGTTTTTTTGCCATTTTCTTAACCTTGCCTGTACTGTTTTCCTGTTTTACAATACTTGGTGGATTAACAGGCACACTGTCTACCGACAGCGCGTGGTTTGTCATCTTATCCCTAGCGCACCTCGGTATTTTGTCAAAAATAATCCTAAATTGGCGAGAAATGCTCCCGCGCCCCACACCAGCCAAGAATTGGCTTATGGGCTTTTTCTTGGGTATATTTATGTTTACTTGGGTATACATAAAAACCATACGCGCTTGGCATATTGATTGGCATGGATTTCGTTACCATGTGGCGAAAAACGGCAAATTGCTACGCATGGAAAAAATATAATGATAACAAAAGCTGACCTCTTGCGCGTAAGTGTGCGCCAAGTGATACGTCAACGTACTTTTGGCGTCATCTTTTCTATTGCTATTGGCATTACTGCCTTCATTACTTTAGCTGTGCTTGGCCAAGAGATGCGCTATAATATTGGGCAAGACATGGTGCTTATGGGTGGTGTTAATGTCGTCGAAGTGATTATGGATGATGCCTCACACGTGGGCCAACCCATACGGGAATTTTACCACGAAACCATGGATGCACTACGCGCAGTCCCCACTATCAGTACAGTTAGTGCCAATACAATGTTTTATCAAAACTTTGAGTTTCGCATAGGCACAGCCAATCATAGAATATCCTTTGCTGGCGTAGACCAACACTTTTGGATAACTCATGCCGCTACTATTATGGCCGGCAGATTTTTTACGGCAGAAGACATAGATGATAAAAAACGAGTTTGCATCCTTGGTTGGGAGGCCGCCGAAAAACTTTTTAAATCCCCCGATGATGCCATTGGAAAATTACTAACTCTTGGTACCGAAGCATTTGAGGTGGTCGGCGTTGTGGGTGGCGTTATGCTTGGGTCTAATATTCGTTTGGGTTTTCTCCCTTATACCATTATGTTAGACCGTAAATGGGGAGGAGCAAAAATTAGAAGGCTTTTTATACGGGCTATTGCTTGGGAAGATATTGATAGTATTGTAAAAGAAATTCCTGTAATTGTTAAAAAGCATCAAAGCGCACCAAACTTACTTATACGCACCCAGTCTGAGCAATTAAAACGCATCAAAAATACATTCCTATTTGTAGAAGTCTTACTTTGGCTTGGTATTGTAGCTTCGCTATTGCTTGGCGGGTTTGGCATTTGGCATGGTACATTTGCAGCAGTACGCGCAAGAACACGTGAGGTTGGGCTGAAAAAAGCCATGGGCGGATCAGACAAGGATATCTTGGGCCAATTCCTAACCGAAGCTTTGTGCAAGTCTATAGCTGGCGGTATTGTGGGAATAATAATCGGCACACTATTTGTGCACATTGGTAGCTATGCCCTTAGCTCATCCATATCCTATCCTTTGCTACTACTAAGTAGCCTTGGAAGCATAATTTTTTCTGCTGTTATTGGGGTAACCGGTGGCATATATCCGGCCATGCAAGCTAGCCGCATGGATGTTGTTACAGCTTTACGTTTTGAGTAGGTAGAATATGGCTCCAGTTATAAGTGCGCAAAATTTATATAAATGTTACCCCGGATTTCCACCGGTACTACGAGGCACCAATATTGATGTTGCCGCTGGCGAAATGGTAGCCATTATGGGGCCATCGGGCTGTGGTAAATCCACCATGTTGCATATTCTTGGCATGTTACACGCTCCTGATAGCGGCAGCCTAAATATTCTAAATACAGATATACTTACCCTTGAAAGTGATGCCATATCAGACTTTAGACGTGAGAATATGGGCTTTGTGATGCAAAGCAGTAATTTATTTGACCATTCTACCGTTTTTGAAAATGTTGAATTTCCACTAATTTATGCTCAAATACCACCTGAGGAACGCTGGGAAAGGGTCATTCGCGCGCTTGAGCTAGTACGCCTCTCGCATCGGGTTAGCTATCGTAGCAATCGCCTATCTGGCGGTGAGCAACAAAGAGTTGCCGTTGCTAGAGCCATGGTCAATAATCCGCGTATACTGCTAGCTGACGAACCCACAGGTGCTCTGGATAGCCGCACCTCTAAAGTAGTCATGGAAAATTTTTGCACCCTAGCCCATGACGGCGGCATCGCCATGGTTATTGTAACCCATGACCCAAGTGTTGCCACATATTGTGATAGTGTCTACACGTTAGAAGAAGGCATCCTTGTATGCCAAAGCAAAAAACCGGTGCCACCATCTAGCGGTAATAGCCAATTGCTTGAGTCTGCCCCGCGCATCATAAATAATGTTTGCGTTGTGGATGAATTTCCAACCCTCTACGGCACCACAGACACACAAAGCATTTTAAATATGCACGAACAACGCATACTTAATCGCGTTTACTCCATGCGCGGTGCAAGTCTTGCATCCATTGGTGAGGGGGAATATTCCCTACCTGTGCCCATCAAAAAACAAGGTTTGTTCAAAACCATAGCCAATATTTTTTCTACCTTACGCACAAGCCATGGTAATCCAGGAATTATTTGGAAATATTGGTCACAAATTCCAAGCAAGCAACGCCTAAACCTTTTTACGGCCATGCGTACATTCTGGAATATGGCAAAAAGCATACGCATGGTACGCTGGGCCATTGCCGATGAAACGGCCCACTTACACGCCATTGGTAGTAATAATGCCAGCACTGCCGCATGGATGGCCGCAGGCATATTAGGGATACCATTTTCCTTTTCACTACACACAAAAGATGTAAAAAATATTCAATTTAAAGCCGTAAAGGCTAAATATGCTAGCTTTGTTTGCTGTGATACCAAGGAAACTCAATCAAAACTAATACAAGCCTGCCTTGACCTTGATGCAAAATTTAAAACCAGTAAAATTTTAAACATATATGACAGCCCTGGGCTTTATCCATCCATAGAGGACGTGGAAGCTCCAGCCGATGGTGCTGCAAGACAGGGCGAAATCAATATAGTTATGGCTGGGCGCATCACCAAACGTAAAAATATATGGAGTTGTATTCAAACCATATCCGCTTTAAAAAAGGAAAATATACCCGCCAACTTAACCATTATTGGTGATGGTTCCTTATTGCGCTTATTGCGCTTGCGCACACGCCTTGCAGGGCTTCGCAAACATGTACAGTTTGTAGGGCACATACCTCACGAACAGATGATGGATTATTTACGCAAAGCACATATTTTTGTTGCCGCTGGAAGTATTCTTCAAAATGGCGAACATGATGGCATTCCGGCAAGCCTAATGGAAGCCATGCTCTTTGCTATCCCTATTGTTGCAAGCGACCTACCGGGGCATATGGAAGTACTTGAGCATGAAAAATCTGCCCTTATTTTCAAACAAAATGATACCCAAGAACTTAAAAATTCCCTACGCAAGCTCATACTTTTTCCCGATGAGGCAAACAAACTAGGTAAGGAAGCACAAAATATAGCTCAAAAACTTTTTTCACAAGAAAATCAAGGAATACAAATAGCTAAAGCAATTCTTGAGCATCATAAAACTAAATAAATGTGCAAAAATAGAAATTAGGTCAAAAATTACTTGACCACCGATACCTTTTTGCTTAGTTTGCCATTTGCACATTGCGCGGCTGTAGCTCAGCTGGATAGAGCAACAGGCTACGAACCTGTAGGCCAGG
>CAYJIU010000042.1:0-16849 GCA_964370305.1 uncultured Desulfovibrionaceae bacterium | reverse complement strand
GACAAATAGCAGCTCTGGCAGGAGTCGCACCGTATGCCAGAGATAGTGGGAAATCGTCTGGCTATAGATTTGTAAGATATGGAAGACCCAAGGTTAAAAAAGCTTTGTTTATGGTGGCATTAGTGGCGATGAGGTACAATATTAGAATTAAAGAGTATTACGAACATTTAATAAAGAACAACAAAAAGAAGATGGTCGCAATAACTGCCTGTATGAGAAAAATAGTCATCACCCTTAATGCAAAACTGAAAGAAATAGAAATTATACATAATTGATTTTATTGCATTTTTTTCTTACTTAAGTGGGTTGATGACTTTTCTTGTAATATTATGTCATTGCGAGAAGCGCAGCGACGAAGCAATCCATGCCTTTTTAATTGCGCAGGAGCCTTGAAGAAAATGACTTCACAACAAATTTCTGAGGGGCAAATTTTGGCTGATAAAATTTGGAATGAAATTAGTAATGATACAAGTCAATAACTAAATGTTTTTCATTACTTTAAATAAAACCTACTTCTTGGTGAATGTCCAAACTCCAGCCCAGTCTTCTGGTGGGTTTTCTTTTAACTCTTGGGTGCGCTCAGTGTAGAGGGTATAGAGCACTGACTGGGGAAACTGTTCTAATAATTTCGTAAAGGCCGTAAGTGATTTGTCAAAATCTCCATCAACATAATATTGACGCGCCTTTAAGAAATCTTCAATTTCCACGGCACGTTCACTTCTTTCACTCTCCCACATGGGGGTACAAATTTCCACCGGCTCAAGCTTACCCTTCACGCGTATGGAATCAAGAGGCATGAAAAACGGCACTTCTTCCGCTGGTTGTCCATCTTCGCCACTGGCAAATGCTTGGCATAGGCGCGCAGTTTCAGCACTGGTAACAACGCCAACCCCGTAAACAGGGCATAAACCCTCTAGGCGTGAAGTGAGGTTTACAGTATCGCCAATGCAGGTGTAGTCAAGTAGTTCCGCACTTCCCATGTTTCCTACATATACCTTACCAGTATGCACTCCTGCTCCCATACGCAGGTTAATATTAAGCTCAGCCTCAAGTTCCACATTAAGCTCGGCCAGAGCAATTTGCATTTGCATGGCACTGGTTATGGCCCGAAGTTCGTGGCGTGGTACGTCTAAGGGCGCGTTCCAAAAGGCCATGATTGCATCGCCAATAAACTTATCAACAGTACCGCTACTGCCGCGAATAATGGCTGTCATGGGAGTAAAATAGCGGTTAAGCGCGCCCACCACTTGGTCAGGTGTGAGGTTTTCAGACATGGTGGTAAATCCGCGAATATCTGTAAACATAAGGGTAACAATTCTTTCTTCACCGGCAAGTACAGCCTCGCCCCTTTCCACAATGCGGGCCACCATATCAGGTGCGATGTAGCGGCTAAAGGCATTGCGCAGAGCACGTTTTTGGCGTGACTCTTGCCAAAATCGTACAGCAAGTAGGCATATGGCCAGAGCTATCACTGTGAGCATGGTATAAAGAGGTGAAATATATATACCAGTTTGATAAATACTCCAGCTACCCCAAAGTGAGCTTACAATAAGTGCAACGATTATGGGTAGATAAATTACGGCTGGGGCCAAGCTAAAAATTAAGGTTGAAAAGATGCCCACAATGCTGGTGGCTGTGATTTGCGCCCCCGGAATCCAAGCCGGCATTTCAATAAATCTATTACTAAGGATGGAGTCAATAACGGTAACGTGAACCTCTGCTCCGGGGTATACTGAGTCAAAGGGAGTTGCGCGAATATCTAAAAGTCCGGGGGCCGATGTGCCAACAATAAACACACGTCCGGCAATATCATCGGGATTGACTGTTTTATTTAAGATATCGGCTGCGCGAAATGTTGGGTAATACCCGCGCGGGCCGCGAAAGGGCACAATAAAGCGTCCATCGGGGGTTACAGGAATGGTGTATTTACCAACACGCACAGCTTGCAAGCCGTCGGGGCCACCAACTAACATAAGTGTATTTTGACCAAGCCCGCGCATGAGCGATCGCAAGGATAAAGATACTATAATCCGTCCATCCAGTTGTGATATAAGCGGTACTGAGCGAATAATGCCATCGGGGTCTGGAGCTACATTAAGACTACCAAGGGGGGCAACGGCACGTAATTCCGGCAAGGGAAGGGTAGCACTGGTGCCAGTAAGCAACTTAGTACGCGGGGCAATGCCGCCTGGCATGATGCGTTCAATTACACCTTCTGTGCGTGGCAAATCTGTGGGTAGGGCAATTTTTTCACCTAAAAATCTATTGTAAACACCTAGTATGGTTGGAGTTTGTGCGATGATAGTAGCAAGGATGCGATCATTGTCATGCAGGCTTTCTGGTATGCTATCAAGGGGGATTTTTATATTAAAATGCTTTTCAAAAGAACGTTGCAGGCTAATAACAGAGGAGTTATCAGGCTCTGCTAACAGTATGTCAAGCCCGATGGCGGCGGCACCGTATTCGGTCAAAGTGGCCACAAGCTTTGCTACCAAGTGCCTTGGCCAAGGCCATTGACCAAATTCTTCAAGGCTTTTTTCGTCAAGGTCAATGAGGCCGGGAGTGGGCGAAGGCTCCCCCCCGCCATTGGCGCGTAGGAAGGTATCGTATATTTGCCTATCGGCCTGTTGCAACATGGTGGGTTGCCAGATGTAAAGAACGAGCATGGTAACGCATATAACTATGCCCATGATGAAGCGAGTTATATTTTCACGCAGTACCCTGAATGAACGTTCTTTTTTGGCCATTATCTCTCTCTTAAGGCTCTTTGCTGGGCTTTAAGTATGGGCTTAAGTAAATAGTTTAATATGGTTTTTTTACCAGTCAAAATATCTACCTCTGCCATCATACCTGCCATAATGGGTAAATTTTCACCGGCATGACTAAGGTGGGCATGGGTAGTGCGTACTTTAACTTTATAAAATGTATCACCTTGTTGGTTTTCTAGTGTATCTGCGCTGATATGCTCAACACTGGCCTCAAGGCCACCATAAATGGAAAAGTCATATGCTGTAAGCCTGACTGTGGCTTTTTGGCCCGGATATAAAAAAGCAATATCTGCGGGATTAAACCGCGCTTCGATAATAAGCGAATCATCAAGTGGCACTATTTCCATGACTGTGGCCCCTGGTGCCACCACGCCACCTACGGTGCTTGAATAAATAGCTTTGATGATGCCACGCACTGGCGAGCGCATTTCTGTGCGGCGCACTTTGTCATCACCTGCGGTAATTAGTTCCCGCAAGGATAATAATTGCATTTGTGCTTGGTTAAGCTCTTCTTGGTATTGAGACTCAAGCTCTGCTTCGCGCAAGCGCAAGCGTTCTTCGGCTTCTTGTACCTCAGCTTGGGTACGTGGTATGGAGTGTTCAAGACCAGCTAAATTGGCCTTTGTTTCTTGTAATCTCTGTTCGATATCAAGAAATTGTATTTCTGAATATGCTTTCAATTTTAAGGCTGGTAGGGCTAAGTCACGCTGCTTTTCAATGAGGGCAAGGGTTGCAAGTGATTGTTTTTTTGCTTCTTCCCTTTCTGCAAGTTCACGTTTGCGGGCTTCTACTTGTAATGATAATACATCAAGCTCGGCATTACGTTGAGTTGTAGCTGCTCTTAGCAGTGCATCTTGACGTTTAATTAAGTTAGGGTCAGCCAGAACAGATGCTGGGTAGACCACATCGATATCATTTATAAGTGCTTCCAAGCGCGCAATACTTGCTTCATGCTCTAAAATACGGATTAAAGCTTCACGATATTGACTGCCGGCACTTTCATTATCAATGCGCATAACTACGGCGTCTTTTTCAATGATTTGACCTTCACGCACAGGCACTTCTTGAATGATACCACCTTCAAGATTTTGAATAAGCTGCACCCGTTGTGAGGGTACAACTTGCCCTATGCCGCGGGCAGTTTGGTCAATTTCTGCCAAAGCTGCCCATATTAGCAGTATCAGCACACTTATGGCACTAAACCATACCAAGCGTACAGACTTACTGGATATATTTTTATCATGCCCTTGCGGCTCAAAGCGTAGGGGGAGCTTTTCCTTAGCTTTATGTAGTGCTTCTTTTATTTTTTGAATCATTTTCGTGTTTTACTATTGATTGTTGAGCCAAGCTTTGATGGTGTGCTTGCAATTGTTTTATGGCGTCCTTGGTGGATGACTCCCAATGGACTACACCCTTGTTGAGAGAGATAACTCTATCCACCAAATTAAGCATCGTAATCTTATGTGTAAAGATGATGACGGTTTTATCTTTTAAATAGGGCTTAAGCCTTGTGACCAAGCGAATTTCTGAGGCAATATCCATTTGGGCAGACGGTTCATCAAGGATGAGTGTATGCGGGTCACCCAATAAAGCTCTTGCCAAAGCAACGCTTTGGGCTTGCCCACCAGAAAGGCCAGTGCCATTTTCACCAATGGGCATATCAAGGCCCAGAGGATGCTCAGATGCAAAGTCCATAACACCGGCTAGGGTGGCGGCTTGAATAAGGTTTTCTTCATTGCAAGGGCCATCATAAGGCCAAGCCATGGCAATATTATGGCGTAATGTTCCTCTAAAAATGCGTATTTCTTGAGGTAAAAAACCTAGTTTATTACGATATGGCCGTAGTGGAGCATTGCGCATATCAAGTGGGCCAAGCAAAACCCGCCCCTCTGTGGGGACATAAAGTCCAGCACAAAGACGTGCAAGGGTAGACTTACCCGAACCAGAGGCACCTAAAAAGCCAACCTTAGCCTTGGGGGGGATGGTCATGCTAATATCTTTTAGGGCAGTGGTTTGTACATTTTTACCTGGATAGCTAAAGGTAACATTTTCAAATATTAAGGGCACTGAGAGTGAACTTTCAGGTATAACTTGATCTGGGTTTTTAGGATTTTCAGAAGGTAGATTTAATAGCGTATCAAGCTGGTTAAGCGCAAGGCGTGTTTTTTGGAAGTTGGCTAAAATATTAACCAAACCATTAATGGGGCTTGCACAACGCCCGAATAAAATAACGCAAGCAATAAGTGCTCCCGTGGTCATGAGACCTTCTGAAATGCGGTATACACCTAAAATGACTAGTGAAACGCTAAGTACCATATTAAAAAGTACCATACCGTAGGAGTTAAGGCTTGAGTGAAAGCGGGAGTGAATTGTGGCATCTGCGCTATTGGCAATGGTCTTATCCCATTGATTAGCAATGGTTTTTTCCATGCGGGTTACTCGAATGGTCTCTAGGCTGCTTACAATCTCCGTTAAGAATGATTGTTTGTGTGCATTGGCATTCATTTGAGCGGTGGAGTTGCGCTCAATAGTTTTTTGAATAAGTAAGGAAAAAGTGAGTAATACCGGTATGGCAATGAGCGGTACAAGACCCATGGTGCCGCCGATGAACATCATTAAAAACACATAGAGCAGAATAAAGGGGAGGTCAGTTAATGCTAGGATGGTGGATGAGCCTAAAAAGTCGCGCACATATTCAAGCTCACGCACACGCGCCACAATGGCACCCACGGAGCTGGTTTCTTGCTGGCTGTATAGGGAGTCAAAACGTGTGTCCATAAGCGTGCGCATGAACATGCCTTGTAATCTTATGTCAGCATTACGCCCCGCTGTGTCTACAAAGCGAATTCTGGCAATACGCAAGGCAAAATCCAAGCATGCCGCAATGCCCATGCCAATGGCAAGCACCCATAAACTTTCAAAAGCATTATTGGGTACAATGCGGTCATATACATTCATGACAAAAAGGGGCATGGAAAGCCCTAAAATATTAACAACTAATGAGGCTACAAGAACATGACTATACAGCGAAGTATAGCGACTAAGTACACCCCAAAACCAAGAGTAAGTTTGTTTCATTATTTTGTAAGAGTTGTGCCTTCCATGGCTTCACGTGTATCTAAGGTGGAGGGTTTAAAACTCCAAGGTAGTAGTGACGGATTGTTTTTGGAAGTATCGACCATAAGGTCTGCAGTTTTAATGTTTAATTCATTTAGCAACTCACCAGAGATTGCTAAAAGTCGATAGTGACCTAGCATAGCGTCAACTTGGCGGATTTCGCGCTCAGTGGCACTGAAATAGTATTCACCTTCGGCATCTAAAATGGACAGTAGGTCTTTTTGGCCCACTTCAAACTGAGTAATATAGTTGTTTTTAGCTTGCAAAGCTGCATTGGCAGCTAAAGCATAGAGTTTGCTTTGCTCAAGGGAGCGTTTGGTTAAGGAAAAAGTAACTATCAATTCTTGATTAACAAGATCCATGGTTTCGTGTAGGGATTGACGTAATTCACGCACTCTGGCCGCAAGGCTTTGGATATTCGCAACGTCTCTGCCGCCGCTATATATTTCCCAATTCATATTCAAAGTGGCAGACCAATTGGTTTGGTGGTTAATGCCTTCGTATGTTTGATTGTTAAAACTTGGGCCGGCATCAAGGCTTACACGAGGGGATAGGCTTGAACCTGCTACATCTTTTTCCGCAAGGGCATTGCGAATGGCCGCAAGGCTTGCTTGGATTTGCATGTTTTTGTCAACACTAGTATTTCTGGCTTCATCTTCATCGGCAAAAATGCGCTTGGGCATGGGCACGAGGGATAAATCCATGGGTACAGGTTGGCCTGTCACCTTAGTGTATGCTGCAAAAGCACTTTCCAAGGCTTGTTTGTGCAAACTTAGGGTAGCTTCGGCTCTTCTAAGGCGACCCACTGTAAGGTCGACATCACCTTCACTGGAAAGGCCCTGATCAAAGCGAGTTCTTAACATATTTAAGATTCTTCGATTTTCATTGACGTTTTCTTGGGCAAGCTTCACAAGGATGCGCCTACGAATAACATCTGCATGGACGCTAACGGCTGAATAAGCAAGAGAGTTTGCGCTATCCATGAGTAACCATGCACGGTAGTTGAGCTCTTCTGTGCGCATGCGTACATTGGCGGCGGTATTTCCACCTTGCCAAAGGGTTTGGCTTAATTGTAGGCCAAAATTGTAAGCACCTACTAAATCTCCAGATGTGTTTTCAGCACGTGTTGATACATTGTCATTATTTTCAATACCTACGCCAGCCCATATACCAATGGTTGGATAATAACCAGCTTCGGCTGCGCGGATATTGTGGACAGACTGTTGTCTGGCTTCTTGAGCAGCTTTTACATTGGGAGCATAATCAAAAGCAAAACGCAAAGTGTCTTCTAGTGTAACTGGCTGACTTAGCACTGAACTTGGAGCGCACAAGACGAACAAAATAAGACATAGAAGTTTAACTATTTGTTTTTGTTGCTTTTTCATACTAATCCTCTGATATTAAATATATTTTACAGTAATTACTGCCAATTAACTTTCTGGAAGGTATACCAATGATGATTTTTTGTAAAGTGTTTTTTATAACTATAATATATAAAAAACAATTATGGAGGAATGATGTTTTTAATATAAAAAATTATTTTGTAACTCTTGCTATTACAATGGCATAGATATGTTTTGCCCCCGCATTTCTTAAAGCCAAGCTTGCATAATGTAGGGTTGAGCCGGTGGTAATAATATCATCTACTAGTAAAATAGTTTTATTTTCCACATTGTTAGCTAAGAAACTTTTTTGAGGGTTTGTCTTTCTTTGAATTGCCGGCAAACTACTTTGGGGCGGAGTGTAGCGGGTGCGCGTAAGTGACTTATACTGTAAGGGAATTTTTAATTGCTTGGATAAAGGGCGACAAAGCTCAAGTATATGGTTAAAGCCTTCTGTTATTAGGCGTTTTTTATGGCGCGGCATGGGGATGATTATGTCACAAGCAGGTACATTTTGATAAGCTTCATATAAATATTGGCATAATAGGGGGATGAGTGCAAAGTCGGCAGTAAATTTATACTTTAAGACTAAATTTTTAAGCAAACCGTCGTATGGGCCATAATAATTAAGCATGTCCCATGGTGGTGGATTTTGTATACATTCTAAACAGATATCTACATCACTTGCCAATACATATCCGCACAATTTACATGCTTGTTGTTGTTTGCGTTTGATAATGCATTGAGGGCAGAGGTAGGGCTCATTTGTGGGTATAAATGGTGCGTGGCAGACAAGGCAGCGTTTTTCGGCGAAAAAACAGCCGCATATGGACTTCCATAATGCGGCTGAATGTGTTTTGGTTTTATTGTACATTAATCTTGGCGACCACAGTTTTCCACGACTATGGCTTGAGCTTTGGCTCCAAGCTCAAATAAACGTGAACAGGCTACACCGTCGGCTGCGAGATCATCTGGTTGATCATAACCAGACATTTGACAGGTTTCATGCAGCTTCATATCCAGCACATCAAAGAAGTATTGTAATGTTAGGATACTACCTTCAAACAGCTTGTCACCCCTAGTTCTTGCAGCAACTAGCCCAGCTAGTACAGGTGTGGGATTGGGTACTGGCTTAAATTTTCCAGCTTTAAGTAATTTTTCGCGTTTGGCCCAGTGACATTGGGCACGGTCAATAAATGCCTTAAACTGGGCCGGTAGGTGATAGAAGAAAATAGGTGCTGCAATAAAGACTAGCGGAGCTTCTTGCATTTGAGAGATGATACGCGCGGTGTCATCGCGGATATCAAGTATACATTTACTTTTTGCGTCTTCAAAGCAAGCGTGGCAAACGGTGCAAGGTAAGATTGTGTGATCACGTAAAAAGGTTATTTCAACTTCACCACCGGCACTACGTACACCCTGAACAAAATTGTGTACCATGAAGTCTGAGTTTCCTTTAGCCCTTGGGCTACAAGCTAAGACACGAATGGGGGGAGTATTAAGCATAATTTACCTCACAAAAGAGCCACAGTATGGGTTGTTATGTTTTTCATCATTAACAGAACTTTCTGGCCCGTGCCCTGGATATACGATTGTTTCATCGGGTAGGGTAAAGAGCTCTCGTTTGATGGAATCAATAAGAATGTTATGGTCGCCTCCTGGCAAATCTGAACGGCCTATGGCACGATAAAAAAGCACATCACCACTAAATACGGCATTAAATTCACTAAAGTATAGCGACATGCTACCAGGAGTATGTCCTGGTGTGTGCAGGGCAGTAAAACTTAATGGGCCTAGGGTGTGCTTACCCTCACTAAGAGGGGATGCGGTAAAACGCTTAACTTTAGGAAATCCCCACATGCCGCCGGTACCAGCTTCTCTTTCCAACAAAAAAGCATCTTCAGAAGGAGAGAAAATAGGTGCTCCCGTAGCAATATGTAAGTCTTGCACGCCATAGAGGTGGTCAAAATGCAGATGTGTTAAACAAATACCTACTAGCTTTAGTTGGTTTTTTTCTAAAAATTTGATGATGGGTTTTGGCTCTCCGCCTGGGTCAACAGCAATGGCGGAGCCGTCCTTATGTATTACGTAGCAATTGGTTTCAAGTGGCCCAATACTAAAACATTCTATAGGCATAAATACTCCGCGTTTGCCCTACACCCTTTAAGGTGTAGGGCTTATTATTTATTATTATATCATCTTGGACAATTTTGCATAGTTCTGTTACAATAATTTTATCATATTAAACCCTTAGTTTTTTAAGGGCGGCTGATTGTTATTTACTTCTTTTTAAGCCAAGGCATCATTTCGCGCAAACGACCGCCCACTTGTTCAATGCCGTGTTCAGCTTCAAGTCTGCGTGTGGATTTAAACATAGGATAGCCAGCACGTGCTTCAAGAATAAAATCACGAGCAAAACGTCCGCTTTGAATATCAGTGAGTACGCGCTTCATTTCTTTTTTTGTTTCTTCAGTGATGATGCGTGGGCCTGTTACATAGTCACCATATTCTGCGGTATCACTAATGGAGTAACGCATACGGGCAAGGCCACCTTCATACATAAGATCAACAATAAGTTTTACTTCGTGTAGACACTCAAAATAAGCCATTTCAGGCTGATATCCGGCTTCAACCAATGTTTCATAACCAGCCTTGACCAATGCTGATAAACCTCCGCAAAGTACTGCTTGTTCACCAAAAAGGTCGGTTTCTGTTTCTTCGCGAAAGCTTGTTTCAATAACGCCAGAACGCGCACCGCCAACACCCATAGCATAAGCAAGTGCTTTTTCTAAAGATTTACCGCTGGCATCTTGATGGATGGCCACAAGACAAGGCACACCGCCACCTTCGGTAAATGTGCGGCGTACTAGATGACCGGGGCCCTTGGGGGCAATTAGAAATACGTCCACATCCTTTGGTGGTTCAATTTGACCAAAATGTATATTAAAACCATGGGCAAAGAGTAGTGCTTTGCTGGAATTTAAATGTGGTTTAATGTCATTTTCATACACTTGAGCTTGTACTTGGTCTGGTAGCAAAATCATAATAAAGTCGCCAGCTTTGGCGGCTTCTGCTGCGGATACTGGCTCAAAACCATGCTCTTTTGCAAGTTCATAATTTGCACCACCTGGACGCTGACCAACAATAACTTTAACGCCAGAGTCGCGAAGGTTTTGAGCATGGGCATGGCCCTGACTACCATAGCCGATGATGGCTACGGTTTTGTCTTTAAGTACGGATAAATCAGCATCCTTTTCATAATACACTTTCATGAGTAATCCTGTGATATGGGCTAAAGGTTAAAAAAAAGTATGAGTCAAAAATTATTCATGCTGCATGGAGCGACGCATGGAAACTGTACCGGTTCTGGCAATTTCTTTAATGCCAAAGCGTTGGAATAAACTAATAATAGCTTGTAGTTTTTCTTGGTTGCCTGTGGCTTCAATGGTCATTTCATTAATGCCCACGTCCATTACGCGGCAGCGAAATATTTCAACCGTGCGCAAGATTTCGCCTCTATTGTCGCCCTCAGCATGTACTTTAATGAGCATCATTTCACGCTCAACAGCATTGTGCTCGGAAAAATCTGCTACCTTGATAACAGTAACAAGTTTGTGTAACTGTTTGATTATTTGTTCAATAATTTGAGCATCACCGCTGGTGGTGATGGTCATATGTGATACACCTTGCTCAAAGGTTGGAGCAACATTTAGGGATTCAATATTAAAACCTCGTCCGCTAAAAAGCCCCGCCACGCGAGATAGAACACCTGGTTCGTTTTCTACTAATACCGATAAGATATGTTGCATTTAAGACTCCTATACCAATAGCATTTCATCCAAGGCAGCACCGGCCGGGACAATGGGACAAACGTTTTCTTCACGCTCAACCACCACATCAACAATGGCAGTATGAGGCGAAGACAAAGCTTTCTTAAGGGTTGCTTCCATCTCTGATGCTTTGGTAATGCGATATCCCTCTGCGCCATAGGCCTCAGCAAGTTTTACAAAGTCTGGCTGGGCTTCCATATTGGTATAGCTGTAGTTTTTCTTATAAAATAACTCTTGCCATTGACGTACCATGCCTAAATTATAGTTATTTAGGATGATTATTTTTAAGGGAAGTTTATTTTCAACGGCGGTGGCTAGCTCTTGTATATTCATTTGGATAGAACCATCACCAGCTACGTTAATTACCAAACTCTTGGGCAAGGCAAATTGCGCACCAATGGCCGCAGGAAATCCATAGCCCATAGTGCCAAGCCCACCAGATGTGAGCAAGGTGCGGGGCTTATCAAAGCCATAAAACTGAGCTGTCCACATTTGATGTTGCCCAACTTCCGTTGCAATGATGGCCTTGCCCTTGGTAATGCGGTGCAAGGCTTCAATAATGGCTTGAGGTCTTAGCTTGCCCTTACTTGCGTCATAGTCAAGGGGACGCTCTTTGTTCCAAGTGCGTAGTTGTTTAAGCCAAGGGGCGTTGGTTTTTTTCCAATCTTTTTCTTGTTTATCCTTTTCCAATATGGATAAAATGCCTTGTAAGGCCTGATGACAGTCACCTACCACCGGTACATGTACATTGACATTTTTGCGAATGGAGGTTGGGTCAATATCAATATGCACTATACGTGCATTGGGTGCAAAGGCAGAAATACGACCGGTTACACGATCATCAAAGCGCGCACCCACGGCCATTAGCAAGTCACAGCTATTAATGGCCATATTGGCGGCATAACAACCATGCATACCCACCATGCCAAGCCAAAAATCACTCTTGCTTGGAAAGCCACCAAGACCCATGAGTGTTGAAGCTATGGGCAGATGATAACCTTCCGCTAAAGCTTTCAGAGTTGGAGCTGCATCGGAGCTAACAACCCCTCCGCCTATGAGTAATAAAGGTTTTTTGGCTTTTATAAGTTCATCAGCAGCCTTGCGTAATTGGTTTAAGTTGGGCTTATATGTTGGATTATAGCTGCGCATTTGGATTTTTTCTGGCCAGACAAAGTTGGTCACAGCTTGCATAACGTCTTTTGGTAAGTCTACCAGTACTGGCCCTGGACGCCCAGAACGCGCAAGATAGAAGGCTTGGCGAAGGATTGTCGTAAGTTGTGTTATGTCCTTAACCAAAAAATTATGTTTGGTACAGGGGCGAGTAATACCAACAATATCAACCTCTTGAAAAGCATCATTGCCAATAAGAGGTGTTGGGACTTGCCCAGTAATAACTACTAAGGGTATGGAATCACAATATGCTGTAGCTATGCCTGTGACTGTATTGGTTGCACCTGGCCCAGAAGTAACTAAGCAAGTGCCAACCTTGCCAGAAGCACGGGCATAGCCATCGGCTGCATGCACAGCAGCTTGTTCATGGCGGACTAATACGTGACGTAATTCAGGGTGACGGGGGATTTCGTCATAGATGTCAATAACAGCACCACCCGGGTAGCCAAAAAATACATCAACGCCTTCACGCTTTAGCGTTTCAAGCAAAATCTGCGCACCAGTCATTTTCATTTTTATTTGTCTCCTGACATATGTTGTTCAAGCAAAGCCATGAGGCGAGTTTTGCCTTCAAGTTTTTGCTTTTTCAGTTGTTTTAGGGTTTGTTCTTCGGTTGGTGTGCGGAAGTTTTTCCCTTCAAGCTTGCTGACCTGTTTTGAATATAGTAGGTGTTCGTCCCATAAATCTTTGAGCTCAGGATCATTTAGAGACAATTTTTCCAGCATTTCTATTTCGTGTTTTTCCATCTGAACTCTCCTGTTGTTGAAGGTTGTATGCCTTTAATTAGGCGTTTTAATTGATTTAAAATTTTGAGTTCTACAAAAACTCAAAATCATACGTCCATAAAAAGTATTTTAACTTAATGTTCGTGCATATTCAAGTAGTGAATTTACCACAATGCGGTCTACAAGCTCAATGGCAAGTAAAACAATAATCGGTGAGAAGTCTATGCCACTTGTATAAGTAAAAGGCAATGCTTTTCGTATGCGGTAATAGACTGGCTCTGTAAGCGTGCGTAATGTCCTAACAATAGGATTGTATGGATCAGGGCGTACCCATGAAAGGATGGCTGATATAAGCACAACCCAAAAGTAAATTTTCAAAAGACTACCTAGTACAATGGCTATGGCACTAAGAGTATTTGCAAGTACAATCATAGTTTACCTCAAAAATGTTTATGTGTTATGTGGGTATATATCTACCTTTTAAATAGTCCTTGAATGAAGAGAAGGTATCAACATTTATGGCGGCGTCAAGTCCTTGATCTTTGTAGGCCACAAATGAAACCTCCCCTGCGGCTGCGGCTTGTTGATCATTGGCACTGTCGCCTACAAACAATACTGTATTTTTGGCCACTTGCCATTGATCTAGTATTTTATAAATACCGGCAGGGTGCGGTTTTGGGGTAACGTCAGCAGCTGTAATGACTGGATCAAAAAAACCATGCAAGTTAAATGTATCAATAACAGCAGGCATGCCGTCAAACCTATTGGTGTGTACAGCAAGCTTTATACCGCAATCTTTAAGCCATGAAATAAAATCCAAAAATCCATCCTCAAGTGTAATATGTGGCATAATATCCCGCTGATAATTAACAACAGTTTTATAAACCTCCATAAGCCTTGGGTGTAGCTCCTTTGGGACAATATGCTCAAATGCGCCGCGCACTGTGGACATATAGGTAAATGCCTCTTGCTCAGCACTGAGCTCAGGTAGTCCAAGTGCTTCTAATACCTTATTATAATACATGGCATTGGCTGCGCGTGAGTTCAGTATTACCCCGTCACAATCAAAAATCACTCCCGCTAAAGTGGTGGGCATACTAAGGTAAGGCTGCATTATGTTTTCTCCAAAAAAATAAAGTGTAATTTTTTTGCTAGCCACGGGGCTGCTTGCCTTTGGCGTGCATTTTTATTTAATATTGTGGCGACTTCCGCGCTACACTGCATGAAATTCGCAATGTCTGTTATACCGTATTTTTCACCATCATTAAGCGGTGTTATATTTTTACATGTATCATATATATGTGCAACCATATCTTGATGGTTAACAACAACGGTACAGGGTTGAGGCAGAAAAACAGCAATGTTTTCAAAAACAAGCTTCCATGGTGGCATTAAGGATTCGTTAACATTAATACTTGTTTCTATGCGCTCAAGGTCGCCAAAATCCTCATCATGCTCAACTCCAAGTGCATCCGCAAGTCCCTTTATACCTTGAGAATATGATTGTGTAAGGCCATTTATTTCATAAAATCGCTCTTCTAACAACCATGCCCAAAGGATGATTTTTTGTGCAGCTTGCAGTATATGAGTATCATCGGTTGGGGAAGTGTTTTGAGTTTCGCCAGTATTTGCAAATTGCGCAAGTGTGTTTTGTTCTTGGATATTTTTTGCTTCAATGCGTTGGTCTTGCCCGCCCATAATGCTATGTATAGGCATACCAAAAAGAGCAGCCTCGCTCATAGCATGCAAATCATTAAGGCAAGCTTTGGCTGCTTTAGGAGCAAAGGGATAGTTGTTTGGTTGCCAATAATCCTTAGGCATGTGCTCAAGTCCAGGCCAGATATAGGCAGCATTGAGGGGTAGAAATTTGGCCAACAAGGAGTCTGCCACATTGTCTTTACGTAAAATTGGCAAATAAAGTGGCGTATTTTGAAAATTCATGCATGGCTCCTTCATAATCACATGTATAGTATAAGCATAGTTGTAAGATGACGCAATGCTTCCTTAGTCATTCTGGTCGTAAAATATATATTCCTCTCAAAAAAAGATGGTATTTAATTGGTTTAATTGTAAAATTTATAAAAATATTATTAATGATTTATATTTTTACTTACTTTGTCAAGCAAGCCTTGACCTTATGCCTTAGAGGGAGTATAAATAAAAAAATAATATGGAGGCAATATGTTTGGCATTGGAACACAAGAAATATTGGTGTTACTTGTGGTGGCACTGGTAGTATTTGGGGCAAATAAATTGCCAGAAATTGGTAATGGTCTTGGCCGAGCTATTCGTAATTTCAAGAGGGCTTCTACTGAGCCTGATGAAGTAGACATTACCCCCAAGGATAAACAAACTACGGATGATAGCTCTAAGTAGTGTACATAAATTGTTGTTATTTTTATATTAGGAGAACACATGGTAGCCGAGCAAATATCTATTTTTCTTGAGAATAAGGCTGGCAGACTGGCGGAAGTTACTAGCACGTTGAGTGATGCTGGTGTTAGTCTTCGTGCTCTTTCTTTGGCAGATACTTCTGACTTTGGCATTTTGAGAATCATTGTAAATGACTGTGAAAAAGCTAAAAAAGTGCTAAAAGAAAAGGGTTTTACCACAAGGCATACCACTGTTGTCGCCGTTGAGGTAGAAGACAAGCCGGGTGGATTGCATAAAATTTTGGAAATATTTGCTAAATTTTCCATTAATGTGGAATATATGTATGCTTATGTACAAAAAGATACAACCAATGCTACTATGATTTTTCGCTTTGATGATACTGATAAGGCAATAGAAATATTAAATAAGCATAATGTCCCCATCGTTGAAGGGGCTAGGCTTTACGCTTAATTTTGATTAATAAATTTACGGCTTATTGTCTAAATGATTTTTACTTTATTAAAAAAATGATTATTATTGTACATTGTTTCGCGCTAATCGCATGGAGGAAATTATGTCTTTTGAAGTATTAAACTGGCAGGACGGGGTGGCCCGTGTGGTGAATAATCGCGGTCTTTATGCTAAATTGCTTGTCCGTTTTGCTGATAGTCTTGGTGATGCACCTGAAAAGCTTGCCCAAGCCGTGGCAGATGGCAATATGGATGATGCACAAATGCAAGCACATACCATTAAAGGTACAGCCGCAAACCTTGGTGCTGAAGCCCTTGCCGAAGCAGGAAAAGTTCTTGAACAAGCTATTAAGGAAAAATCAGGTATTGAGCCAGCCATTGAAGAGTTAAAAAAGGTGTTGGTGGTTTCTATAGAAGCTATGCGTGCTTTTGAAGCTTAATATATTTTTATTATAGTTTGCTGTGGGCTTTAGCCTGTAACTTACTAGGTATTTTGCAACCCCGTACTTTGTGCGGGGTTTTTTAATATTCATAATTTTACTGGATTTTTTTTTAGTGTCAGTGTATTGACAGTTATATAAGCTGATATTTTTGGCATAATTGTATACTTTTGGAGATGCACATGGAATGGCAAGGTAGTGGTATTATTGGTCAAAGCACAACTTTGGCCGAAGTATTTCGGGTGCTTATGAAGGTTGCCCCCACGGAGAGTACCGTACTTGTTACCGGAGAATCTGGTACCGGCAAGGAACTTTTAGTGCGCGCATTGCACGCCCAAAGTGAGCGATCCGCAAAGCCTTTTGTTCCCATAAATTGTGGTGCAATCCCTAAGGAGCTTTTAGAGTCTGAACTTTTTGGTCATGAAAAAGGTGCCTTTACCCATGCTATTCGTTCGCGCCCGGGGCGTTTTGAGCTTGGCGATGGTGGAACTGTTTTTCTTGATGAAATTGGGGAGATGGATTTAAGTTTGCAAGTTAAAATCTTGCGAGTTTTGCAAGAAAAAGAAATTGAAAG